>JAAZJV010000196.1 GCA_012800135.1 Clostridiaceae bacterium
ATAGAAATCGCGGTTACTCCGTACGTCGTTGCACAGCCTACATTCAAATCGATGGAGTTCATTACTAATAAGTAACCTCTGTTTGACGAAACATGCACCGTGGGGGGCAAGTCCTAGCGCTTGCCCCTCTTAGGATTTAGGAGAGGTTGTGCCCATGACAACTGAAATTAATAATTCATCTTTAGACCGAACTGTCGAATATAGCAAACAAGCATCGCGTGCGACGGCGAAAAGGCTATTTCGATTTTTCATTAGACGGCTAATCCTGTTGATCATTACGATCGTCATAGGCGTCTACGTTACCATCATTATTGCCAATATGGGTGGCTACGTCGATACTATATTGAAAGCGACCATCAGAGAAGAAGTAAATATGATGGTGACCGAGATGCACGCAAAGACGCCTATGGCGGATAATGTGCGAAAATCTATGGTTGAGAGAGAAGTCGCGATACGGGAGAGGCTGGCCGGACTAGATCAACCCTTTATCCGCCGTTCTTTCACACACTTGAAAAATGCTTTGACGCTCAATTTCGGACGCGCTCGGTTCATGGTCAGTGATCACGGTTCTCGTTTCGTACGCAATATTATTTTGGAGCGATTACCGGCAACATTGCTGTTAATGGGAACATCTCAGTTGCTATTATTTGCCGTGTCACTGTTTTTGGCGTTGGTTCTTTCACGCCATTATGGAAGTTTTTGGGATAAGATCGTCGTCGCGCTGTCTCCGACTTCTTCCATTCCGCCATGGTTTTACGGTATATTCTTTATACTATTCTTCGCCGCGGGGCTGAAGATTCTGCCTTTTGGCGGCATGGTCGATGCGCCGCCTCCGCCCACGAAGTTAGGATATTTTTTGAGCGTTTTAAGACACATGATCTTGCCTGCCCTCTCGCTGTTCATTTCGAGCCTCATGATCAGTATTTACTCGTGGAGAACGTTTTTCCTCATTTACTCCTCGGAGGATTACGTCGATACTGCGAAGGCTAAGGGCTTGAGTCCGCGTGCCATTGAGAGGCGCTATATTTTGCGCCCTACGTTGCCCAATATCATTACAAGTTTTGCGCTCATGTTGGTCGGCATTTGGACCGGAGCCACCTTGACGGAAACGGTTTTCCTTTGGCCGGGATTAGGAACAACCATTTTTGAAGCGGTCAACAGGTACGATACGGCCGTTATCGTCGGAACTACGATTATTCAGGCTTATCTATTAGGTATCACGGTATTCCTCCTGGATTTCCTGTATGCCATCGTGGATCCTAGGGTTAAACTGGGAGGAGGCAAGTAGCAACATGAAGCAATTAAAAGATTCTTTTAGAGATATTGCCAGATACCCATCTGCAATTGTTGGAATGATCATTGTTCTTACGCTGATTTTCTTTTCGTTCTATACGATTTGGAAAATTCCGTACGATGAGGCGATTAAAATGTGGCGGGCGAGCGAGAGCGTCGTCTACAAAAACCCGAAAAATGCGAGGCCGACGTGGGTCAACCTGTTCCGGAAGGACAAGTTGCCCGTCTCGGTCGACGTGGTAGCCGGTGAAGACGATGTTTTTACGAAGGAATCGAAACCTCGCTCTTCCGGCGGTAATTTGATCAAATTTGTCTACACATTTGATTTCGACTACAACGAGTTTCCACAGGATATTTTCGTGTACTTTACGTCGAATTATCAAGCGAAAAATCCATTTGTCTCGATCAATCTGCTGACTCCTTCCGGTGAAAACATTAAGATTACCGACACAGGTATTTCAAAAAATCAGAATTTCCGTTTTGAGCAAGATGAGGATTTGCGAACGCGCCTTAAGCGTTTACATCGCGGTAATCAACCCGACACGACAATGCAGGGAATCTTCACCAAGCTTGGTTCCGATCCCTTTGAAGTCGACAAAGGAACGTACGAACTCACCATTCAGGCAACAACTTTCGAGGAAGGTTCCGATGTCAATGCCGAACTGATTATACACGGCAAAGTATTCGGTTTCTTCGGCACCGATCACCTGCGTCGCGATTTAAAGGTTGCCATGATGTGGGGAGCGCCGATCGCACTTGCATTCGGACTGACCGCGGCATTAGGAACCGCTTTTATTACGATGTTTATTTCGGCGATAGGAACTTGGTTTGGCGGCTGGTTCGATGAACTGATTCAGCGAATTACCGAAGTTAACATGGTTTTACCGTACTTTTCGATACTTATAATGGTCGGTACTTTCTATTCTCGAAGTATTTGGACGCTATTATTAGTGACGATTATCTTGAACATCTTCTCGGCATCGATCAAATCACAGAGAGCTATTTTCTTGCAAGTTAAAGAGTCGACTTATATCGAGGCGGCGATTGCGTACGGAGCAAGTGATGTACGCATTGTCACCCGTTACATGATTCCGCGTGTCATTCCTATGATCATCCCCGGTTTGGTGTCGGCTGTTCCTTCTTACGTCTTTTTGGAAGCATCGCTCGCCTTGTTAGGCCTCGGTGATCCGTCGATCCCTACATGGGGTAAGGTCATCAACGACGCTCGCACGTTCGGTGCACATTACCAAGGTATGTATTACTGGATTCTGCAGCCGGCCGTATTCTTGATGATCACCGGATTAGGGTTCGCGCTCTTGGGCTTTGCGCTTGATCGAATCTTCAATCCGAGACTGAGAGGTATGTAAGATGGCAAAGAAAAAAGTATTTACAAATGCGGACGCGATCGAAGCTGCCAAGCAAAAAGCTTTGCTGATGAGTCGCATGAGCGATACGACTCACAAAGTAGGCGATGTACGCCATGATTTACTTTTAAGTATCAGAAATCTCAAACTACATTTCGAAACGATCAGAGGCCCCGTTCAGGCCGTCGATGGTGTCAATTTCGATCTTGTGACAAATAAAGCCGTCGTCGTAGTCGGTGAGTCCGGTTGCGGCAAAAGTTCCTTGGCGAAGGCCGTTCTGCGCCTACTGCCGAGAAACGTCGCTCACTACTCCGGGGAGGTCATCTTGCGCGATGTCGATACGATGAAATTGAATGAAGAGGAGTATCGGGAGCAGGTTCGTTGGGTCAAGATGTCCATGGTGCCTCAGGCCGCCATGAACTCTCTCAACCCCATTTTGAGAGTCGGCGACCAAGTGGCGGAACCCATGATCGTCCACTTCGGCATGAAGAAAGATGATGCTATGGAACAGGCGGCTCTGATGTTCAGAAATGTCGGAGTTCCTGTTGATTTCCTTATGCGGTATCCGTTTGAGTTGTCCGGCGGCATGCGTCAACGCGTGGCGATTGCTATGTCCCTAATTACGGGTCCCGACCTTGTCATTCTAGATGAACCCACTTCGGCGTTGGATGTCTTAACACAAGCTAACATATTTAACTTGCTGAAACGTATTAAAGCAAATCTCGACACGAGTTTCATTCTAATCACGCACGACATTTCAACTTCCTCGGAGCTTGCCGATATAGTGGCTGTCATGTATGCCGGTCAAATTGTAGAAGTTTGCGAATCACATCGCTTCTTCAGTAAACCGCGACATCCTTATTCAGCAAAACTCATGGCGAGTGTCCCGCGACTCCGTGAACGCGAGGAGCCTGAGTTTATTGACGGAACACCTCCTTCACTGATTAACCCGCCCACGGGCTGTAGATTTAAGGAGCGCTGTGATCATCGGTTTGAGAAATGTGAAGAAGAGCCGCCTGTTTTCCGTTTTGGAGAAGATTGCGTTAAATGTTGGCTCTATGCGGAGGAAGGGGGATGTGAAGAATCATGACGAAATACACCGAAGAACTAGCGGGAGTAAATGCTGTTTCATCTGAGATGGACGATGGAGATGACGGTTTTATTTTAGAAATTGATGATCTCAGAGTTTACTTTGAACTTCGTAAGCGCGGCTTTCAGCACGCCGGGTTTGTACAAGCCGTTGATGGTGTCGATCTGAGTCTGAAGCGTGGTGAGACGATCGCAATAGTCGGCGAATCGGGCTGCGGAAAGACGAGCCTGATGAAGACAATTCTGAGAATTAACACGCCGACAGGCGGTACCATCACTTTTGATGGTGAAGTCATCAATAAGTTAAAATCACAGGCTCTAAAAAACCTCCGACGCAAGATCGGCTTTGTCCAACAGGATCCATACGGAGCTCTGGCCCCTTTTATGGATGTGCAGACCATTTTGGAAGAACCTCTAAAAATTAACGGCATCAAGAATCGTAAAGAGCGCATAGCACGTGTACGACAAGTTCTTGAAGAAGTGCGCATGACACCGGTTGATGACTTTTTGCGGAAATTTCCCCACCAGCTGAGTGGCGGTCAGCAGCAGCGTGTAGTCATCGCCCGTGCTATGATACTGAATCCTATCCTGTTGGTCGCGGACGAGCCTGTTTCGATGCTTGACGCTTCCGTTCGTGTTGAGATACTGAAACTCCTACGCACTTTGCAGGAAGAGCACAACTTGGCCGTTATCTACATCACGCATGACCTTGCGACCGTACGTTATTTCTCCGAGTACATTTACGTCATGTATGCGGGTCAAGTGATAGAGAAAGCTCCTGAATCACAACTGATTAACGAGACGGCGCACCCTTATTCGCACGCCTTGCTGGCAGCTACTTCAGACCCCGACCCGAAAAACGTCGACGAATTTCAGAAAGTTCCCGGCGGTGAGCCGCCCAGCCTGGTGTCGCCGCCCGCCGGCTGTCGCTTCCACCCGCGTTGCGATCTC
>JAAZJV010000197.1 GCA_012800135.1 Clostridiaceae bacterium
CCCTCTAGAACCTGAATGTCATCTTCGTCATAGGAATTTGTGACCGTCGTGTCAAAATCGGTAAGATCAACCGGCAAATTCTCAATATCTTCTTTAAAAGTATCGGTTGTGTCCGAAAGCGCGTAAACACTGTCCGCAAGATTAACTAATTCTCCAAATTCGTCCGTTTCCGCATGTTCCGAAATACCCCGGTTATTAGCTTTCTTCTCATTTTCTGATGATTGCGCGGCATCTTCTTCTGCACGACGTAAAAGTTCTTGTAATTGCTCGTCTTGTGCATCAGCAGTCAATCGCTGTTTGTTTATATCATTCTTATTCTTTGCCATATTTTTCCTCAACTAAACGCATCCAAAATCATCTCTTTTGTGTACGAAATTCCTCTGTTACCGTTAACGAGATGACCGAGGATGCCATAAGATTTCCTCGAAGTTCGCCTTCAGACGGCCTTCGCTTATTTGTTCACATTCGTATTCTTTATAGTCCTGACGGTATTCTCTTCTTCAAACCGTCACATACCGTATTCCTTGTCTATCCTTTCACTCCATAACAACGAGCTCTCAGTGTCGCTGTCGTCACAGGCGTGAAGTAAACGCGATCCATCGTTACAACGACTGAACGCGGCACGCGATTCGTTAACCAGTCCAGACGATTCGACGCTTCTGCTTCCGCAATAAAGCGAACAGACTCCTCTGAAAGTGTAATCTGATCGCAGTCGAAAATTCCAATTATCCAATGTGCCGGGACAGAAATATCTGATCCGATATGGACGTACATATATCTCCAATTGCTGGTTTATTTTCCGTTTTATACCTTAATTATTATAACACAACAAGAGGGGAAAAGCACGTGATATCAGTTATTACAGCAATAATAGCGACATCTTAGCTGAATGCTAAAATAAGCTGGACAGTGAGAATCGCTGGACGTCCAATTTACTCTGGCATTCAGCTAATTGAGTCATTTTGCCAAACGGCGAAGCAATCTCGACAAAGAGAGCGACAGGTCGTCCGGTTTACTTTGGATTTTAGCGGTTTCAGCCCTTTAAAATAACAGGTATTCCGCAGACCACACGGATAACTGTTTCTGCGCTCTTCGCAAGCGCGCAGCAGGCGCGTCCCGTGGCCTCCCGCCATTGACGTTCTAGAGGATCTAGAGGCACGACACCCATCCCTATTTCATCACATATCACGACAGCATTCGGATTTTGTTCAATGAGTTGCTCAATAAAAGTGTCTGTGTTTTCATCACGTTCAAGTAATGTCCGTAAAATATTTTGCAAATTTGAAATGGCAGGCGCTTTGAGTGCCTCTTCCGGCGTACAATCGATCGGGAGAACTGAAAGGTGATCTTCTGCGTAGATTTCCTTCCCGCTAAAAGCGCCGCCAATAATAAGCTTCATCGTTACTTCCCATCTCTTTCGAGAACTATGCCTACCGTGATACTTGTCTTATCCATGTTAAATGAATTGAGCTGCAATAACCAGCGTGAACATCCAGCCAAGCTCTGTGCGCTGGATGAGATACCCGGCTAAATCACCGGTGATGCCTCCAAATTCTTTTCGAGCTATGCGAAGGAAATTCAAAAAAACGAGTGCTACGATAACCAGTGCTATTAAAGATGGCGCCCAAGCGCTCCAAATAGAGAGAGCAAGCGCGATGAACGTAAAAACAAGCGCGGAAAGGAGTGCAAAAGGTCGATGCATTCTATGCTGCAACTCAAAAAGCATACCACCTCCTTTGGCGTTCGGAAGCAGTAACAACGCATAAATGGCCACGCAACGCGACAAGATAAAGCCGCACGCCAACGGCAGCGTCAATCGGAAAGGCATCTCGGCCAACAGCGCAAACATGATGATCAAATAGATGACGCCGCGGATCACGGCAAACGCGCCGACATGCACATCACTTAAAATACGAAGTTTCTCTTCTCGAGTCTTATGTGATGATCGCGCGTCGACAGTATCTAAAAAACCGTCCATGTGGATGCCGCCCGTTATCAATATTGGGATGGTCGTTGAGACTGCACCTCGCAAAACAGCGCCGAACCATAAAAAAGCAATCCATTGCCACAACAAGAAAATCGCAGCGATAACCATGCCAATCAACGGAAAAAAGATAAAGACGTAACGCCCGTCCTCCTTTTTGAAATTAGAGTGGGGCATCGGTATCGCCGTATACATAGAAAAGGCCATCAAGCAAGCTCTCAAGAACATCTCAACGGTTCTCCCTTCAGCGTCACCGGTATACCGGCAACACACTCGACTACAAGATCACACCATGCCGCACACGCAGCATTAAGTCTACCCAGTTCGCGCATATACGCACATGTTTTATCCGTATAACGAAGACCATCCGAATCGATTTCATTCGTTATGAGAATCAAATGTTCCGCCATACTTGCAACGTGCCAAATTCCCGACTCAATTCGCTCAATCGATCCTCCGTCAAAAAACTCATTCGCGACCAGATTAGGCAAGTCTTCAAGTATGACGACTTTGCTTTTTTGAAAAGCGAGCGACGCCAAATCCTTTTCTTGCTCCACGACGATAAAAGGCTTGCCTCGACGATAGGCCTCGTGGCGGCGAACAATAGCAAAATCCTCG
>JAAZJV010000198.1 GCA_012800135.1 Clostridiaceae bacterium
CGCCGCTACACGCGTGAACTGAAACAAACAGGAAAAATCACGTGGAAGGAAAGGAAAGGACCGCTACCGTCTAAATAACTGTTCTCCATGACATCGAACCGATCGGATCCTTTCATTCGGGCGAAAAACTATTGATTGCGTGCTCGGAATGATTGTCAGTTTTTAATTGTTTTTTTGCATCTGAGTGAGATAGAACATTACTTCGTTGATCTTATCTACACTTTTGATCACGCAGACGAAGAAGAATACGTTGATCCACAGCGTTGGAATTTTCGATCGTCGCTTTTCTATTAAAAAAGAAATGTCTTACGGTTGCTCCGATGCCAAATGTTTTTTAGGTAGTGGCTCAATCTCGTTCCAGAATTGTCTGATGCGTGCTAAGCAATCATCGGCGTTCGACGTATGCTCGGTATGCCAGTCATCCGGCAAAAGTGCACGATGCACAGGATCGGCGTAGCGGTCATCTATAAGAAGGACAATGCCGTAATCTTCTTCGCTTCGAATGAGACGACCTGCTGCTTGAGCAATCCGGTTAAATCCCGGCCAAAGGTAAGCGAACTCATAGCCCTGTCCACTGGTCGCGTCATAATATTGCTTTAGAAGATCGCGTTCCGGCGAAAGGCCGGGAAGGCCGGTGCCGATGATAATGACACCTGTCAACTCCTCGCCTGTGAGGTCAATCCCCTCATTGAAAAGCGAACCGAGTACCGTAAGGCCTGCCAACGGTCGTTTTCGCGAAGTATCGCGAAAATAGGCGAGATACTTATTTTTTTGTGAATCGGTCATGCGTGACGGTTGAACGATCCAATCAATATCGCCGGTTTTCAGAGCGCTAAGTGCGCGTGTAAGTTGGCGCTGATAAGCGAACGAAGGCGAAAAAATAAGGTAATGACCGTTGCGGAGGCGAATCGTTTCCGCGATCAAACGAGCTACATCCGGCAGGGTTTGCAACCTGTCTTTGTAACGGATGGAATGCGCTTCATATGCAATCACCAAGCGGCGTTCTGGAGGGAAAGGCGATGGGAGCTTTATGGTTTCCGGATGATCTTGAGACGCATGGGCATCGAGGAGCGACCGGTAATAAGGCATGGGTGAAAGGGTCGCAGAAAAGAAGACAGCCGGCGATCGACCGTAGTAGAGATCCGTTAAATGACCGGACGCATCGAGTGTCATAAGAGAAACCGCGATGTCATCTTTTCCTGCCTGTCGAAAACACGTGATATATGTGTAATCGTAATAACGATCGGCGACTCGTTGGAAAAAGAGCAAATCAAAATACAGGATGATCATGGATTCGCGTCCCGGAAAATCAACGTAAGTTTCAAAAAAACGTGTTAATGCCCCGACAAGTGCAGTGATATTTTTTAAAATAAAAGAAGGCGTATCTCTTGTTGCGAGAAACCGAGGAGATAAAACGGGACGATATGGTTTCATTTCTTCAAGGAAAGCTTCCTTTTCATCTGTGATATCTGTGTTGTTTTTGTCGTGCCTGTTGTCGAAGAAGTTTATAAAACGCGCAAGACCGGTGATTAGGCGATCAAGCGGTCGAAGCGCTTGGTTAACATCCTGAGGAAGGACATGCTTGGCTCGTCGAGCGAATTGTGAGGAAGCGCGTGCCGATCTTGCGTCAGGTGCCAATATGACGCGTGATGCGACAGGCGACGCTTTGTCGTTAGAGTCCGTATTGGTTCCTGACGTGCGCGCTAATTCGAGAAGTTTTTTCCTAAAAGTTATAAGATCCGATAAAGAGAGGAAAGCGGAGAACATCTCCCGCGAGCGCCGCGCGAGGTTGTGCGCTTCATCGACCAATAATGTATAGCGCGCGTTGTCGTCATCGAGGCGATCGCTCCATCGAACTCGCGGATTAAAAATGTAGTTATAATCACAAATCACTGTGTCACACGTTGAGAGAAGATCGAGCGACAATTCGTACGGGCAGAGCGTATATTTTTGTCCGAGTTCGCGGATCTTTTCTGGCGTGATCCGTGACAACGCATAGCTTTCTCGGATGGCTTCCTTGACGCGTTCATAGTACGTCACAGCATAGGGGCAGCGAAGCGTATTGCAAAAGTGTTCCGATGCGAGGCACGCCTGTTCTTTAGCTTGAATGGTGATAGAACGCTGAACGAAGCCTTTGCGACTCAAATCATTTAGCGCGTCTTCCGCCACTTTGCGCTGTGAACGTGTCGGCGTCAGGTAGAAGATTTGATCCGTCAAGCCGTTAGCTTGCGCTTTGATTGACGGGTAGAGCGTCGCCATCGTCTTGCCGATGCCGGTAGGCGCTGAGACAAAGAGAACCTGCTGATCGCGAATGGCCGCTATGATCTCGCGCATCATATCCTTCTGTCCGTCACGCAGAGAAGGATAAGGGAACGACGCAATTTTATTATTCGTATCCCGTTTAAGTCGATGCGCGTACAGCATGCCGGACGATTCCGCGAATGCTGTACACAGACGCTTAAAAAAATCATCGAGTTCTTGGCGTTGATGTGATGTATTGATAAAGTGTGGTTCCCCGGTATCCAGAGCAAGGTAACATAGGCAGACTTCAACGGATGAGGCGGGGAGACGCTCAAAACTCTTTTCAGTATTCTTCTGATTTCGGTTCGTTTCTTGGAGTAAAAGTGCTGCGTAAAGCATCGCTTGTGTGATGTGAACGGGGTCACCGTCTTTCGGAAGACTTGCTGAATGGCCACGATAGCCTTTAATTTCGACAATTTTTACAGTACCGTTAGGATGGCGCGCAAGAAGATCGCAACGTCCTTCAATGCGGAGGTCAAAAGGGAATGTAGAATCGTGAAAGATTCCCGAAATAGGAACTTCAAAATATAATTTGTCATCGGGAAACCATATTTTTGCGTTTTGTTGAAAACGCTGATGAAGCCGGATTCCTTCCACTCCGGTAATACCCGCAAAAAGAGGGCTTCCAAGGCCGCCATGCATTCTTGAAAATTCGGCGAGCGCGCGAACGCCGATCGAGATAAA
>JAAZJV010000199.1 GCA_012800135.1 Clostridiaceae bacterium
AACCTTCTGCACCTTGATCCCGACGAGCGCGTCCGCACTTTCTTGCGGGCGGATACGCCAAAAGACGGCGATTATCTTGTTATCGCGACACGCCAAGGCATGGTGAAGAAAACGGAGCTTTCGGAATACTCCAACATATACAGGAACGGACTGATCGCGATCAATTTGCGCGAGGACGACCGCCTGACAAATGTCAGAATCGCCGACGATCACCATGATATCATCCTCGTCACACGCAACGGCATGTCGATCCGTTTCCCCGAGTCGAGCATCCGTCCGACCGGCCGCAACACTATGGGTGTTCGCGGAATTCGTCTCGACGATGATGACGAAGTCATCGGCATGATCACGACCGATCATGACGATTCGCTGCTTGTCGTGACTGAAAACGGCTACGGTAAACGCTCCAGACTTGAGGATTATCGTCCTCAGAACCGGTCAGGCAAGGGCCTCATCACGTATAAGGTTACGAAGAAAACCGGAAAGCTTGTTGGCGCCGCACAAGTCAATGACGAAAGCGAAATCCTCATTATCAACGATCAGGGCATCATCATTCGAATACCGGCAAGCGAGATTCCCATTCAGGGGCGGAACACCTCCGGTGTTACTCTCATGCGCAGTCGTGACGGCAAGGTCGTCGATATGTCGATCGTGATCGACGAAGAAGACGACATCGAATATGACGAGAATCCTGATCAGGAAGCCGACATTGACGACACCGATTCGTCTTTCTATGATGATAGTCCGTCCGAAAATGAGATGGATCAGTCCGCGTACGACGACGAGCTATAAGGATAATATTGATCAAGGTTTGATCTAATATAACTACAGCGATGATTCGCCTTAGCCGACGTGAGCGAGCAACAGGGCGCCCCGGCCTGTACGCGTGCGCGAAGCAGTGTCGTTATCATCGTGAGAAACCGTGAACGCATGAATTGAGCTCGAATAAAGTTTTTGAGGAGATTTTTACATATGAACATGACATTTAATCGCTCGCACGGTCTGTTGACATCAGTGCCGCAAAAAAACGCCACCATAGCGCCGATGAAACGAAGTGACGTACCGAACGAACAAACGTGGGATCTTACGATCGTCTTCGCGGATGATGACGCATGGGAAAAATCATTTTCTGAGCTGAAAAACAAAAGAGGAGTGCTCAGCCCTTATAAAGGACAGCTCGCATCCTCCGCCGAGACGCTTTTAGAGGCGATTCAAGTGAAAGAATCAGCTGAAAAGGCATTGGGCAAACTCTTTGTGTACGCTTTTCACCGAAGCGATGAAGACACCGCTAATACTAATTATCTTGCGATGAAAGCGCGGGTCGGCGATTTATTAGCAGAGTTGATGGGAGAAGCGGCATGGTTTGAGCCGGAAGTCGCGTCCATTCCCGAAAAGACACTCCAGCACTTCATGGAAGAGCTGCCTGCACTGCGTATATATCGTCATTTTTTTGAAAATATAAGCCGTCGGAAACCGCATCAGCTTGAGCCGAACGAAGAAACGTTGCTTGCTCGAGCATCACAGATTTTCACGGCATCGGAAGAAACGTACGGTATACTCTGTGACGCTGACATGACGTTCAAGCCGATCAAGGACGAAAGCGGCAACAAGGTCGAATTGACACCTTCGACATACGGTGTTCTGCTGGAGAGTCGTATACGTCGCGTGAGACGTGACGCATTCCGCAACATGTACGAAACGTTCGGCCAGTTTCGCAATACCTGTGCTTCAACGCTTTCGAATGCGATCAAGGTGAACACCTACATGAAGAATGTCAGGCACTTTGAAACGGGGCGCGAGGCGGCACTTTTTGAAAATGCTATTCCGGAATCTGTCTATGACAGTCTGATTGAGGCCGTTCACGAGCATCTAACGCTGCTGCACCGCTACGTACGACTTCGCAAACGCGTTCTGGCGGTGAGCAAACTCCACTCGTATGATCTCTATGTGTCGCTTGTCGATGACGTCGACCAGCGCTATACCTTCGACGAAGCAAAAGAGATTCTCTACAATGCGCTCGCTCCGCTTGGGAGTGATTATATTTCACTTCTCCGCCAGGCATTCGACGAACGATGGATCGATTGGGCGCCGAACATCGGAAAACGCTCAGGTGCTTACTCCGGAGGTTTTTATAATACGAACCCTTTCGTCCTGATGAGTTGGCATGGGACACTCGACAATCTCTATACGCTCGCACACGAACTCGGTCACAGCTGTCATTCCAAAATGACTCGACAGACTCAGCCCTACGTGTATGGCAATTATTCGATTTTCCTTGCCGAAATCGCGTCTACCTGCAATGAAGTTCTCCTCACAGCTTATTTGCTTGATCACGCTGAGGACGATAAAGTCAAGGCTTATGTGCTCAATCATTTCCTTGACGGATTTAAGGGAACGGTTTTCCGTCAGACGCAATTTGCAGAATTCGAGCATCTCATCCATCAGGCAGACGAGAAAGGTGTCGCGCTCACAGCCGAATACCTCTCCGAACAATATGCCGAACTCAATAAAAAATACTACGGCAAAAGTTTGTCTGCCGATCCTGAAATAGCACTCGAGTGGGCGCGTATTCCGCACTTCTACTATAATTACTACGTATTCCAATACGCGACTGGTTACGCCGCGGCGACCGCCCTAGCGGATGCTATACTCACTGAAGGGCAGGGTGCCGTCGATCGTTACCTTGAGTTCCTTTCCTCCGGTTCCTCGGACTGGCCGATCGACACGTTAAAGCGTGCCGGCGTAGACATGACGAAAAAAGAGACCCTCATCCGTGCGCTTGATGTTTTCGAACGCCAGCTGAGTGCCATGGAGAATCTGATCGGATAATTTGAGAGTCAAAGCTTGAATCGTTGATCATGTTACGCATGTAGGTGAAACGCCGGCGTAGTATGTGTTGGCTGTTGCAGGCGGTCCCCCACTTTCGATAACTCCTGATCACTGTGTATCGCGAGTGAATAGGAAGAAGCATAGCTATGGACTTCAAAAAAATCAACGCAGCCATTCCTCCGCGAGACGAGATGTCGGCGCAACGCGCGCGGGATCGATGGAATACTATTGCCAAACCGGTCGGCAGTTTAGGGTTACTTGAGGATGCGATTGTTGATATCGCCGCACTGATCGGCACGATGAATGTTTGCATCGATCAACGCGCGGTCGTCGTTTTTTGTGCCGATAACGGTGTTGTCGAAGAAGGTGTTGCACAAACAGGACAGGATGTCACCGCACTTGTTGCAGGCAACATGCTCAAAGGTCAATCCGCCGTCTGTTTGATGGCGCGTACCGCGCATGCAGATGTTTTTCCCGTTGATATCGGTATGTGTTACGATGTGCCCGGCATCTGCGATTGCCGCATTCTTAAGGGGACATCGAACATAGCGAAAGGTTCTGCTATGTCTCGGGAAGACGCCGTTCGTGCGATCGAGTGCGGTATCAATATCGCTGAAAAGCTTCACGGTGAAGGTTATCGATTGCTCATTTCAGGAGAGATGGGCATCGGCAATACGACGACGTCGGGTGCTGTCGCTGCCGTTCTGCTCGGCGAGTCACCGAAAAACACTATCGGGCGCGGAGCAGGCCTTTCTAAGGAAGGGCTTTTCCGCAAACAGCGTGCGATTTCAGTGGCGATTGAAGTCAATCAACCCGACCCTAAAGACGCGATTGATGTCGTCTCGAAAATCGGAGGCCTTGACATCGCGGGGATGGCCGGCCTTTTTATTGGCGGCGCGCTGTACCGCATCCCCGTCTTGGTCGACGGCGTTATAAGCGCTACCGCTGCGCTGGTGGCAAAACGCATCTGCCCTGCAGCAACACAAGCCATTTTCGCAACACATCAATCCTCAGAGCCTTCCACAAAGAAACTCCTCGACGCCCTTGGCAAAAAGGCGTTCATTACGGCTAACATGCGCCTTGGTGAAGGTACCGGCGCCTTGTGCGCTTTGCCGCTTCTCGATATGGCGCTGTCAGTCTATAACGGCATGGTCTCGTTCGACGATATCGGACTTGCGCCTTACGATATTCATAACGTGTGATTTCCTGTCTTTATGAAAGTTACGTTTAACATCAGCAATTGTTCCGACGATCTTGATCGCTTTATCTCAAAGGCTGATTTTGAGGCGTATCTTCGAGGGTTTGACGGCGTGGAACTCATGTATGTTGAACCGGAAGAGTCAGATGCGGTATCTGCTCATTCATTTGTTATTGAACCGGAACATGTCGTCGGTTTTCACATGCGATATTTCCCGAGTTGGATCGCTCTTTGGTATGGAGATTCACACGCACTCGTACAGGAGTTTGACAGTCGCGAAAATGTTGAAAGGTTTTTTGGAGGGTGCGACCGCGATGCGCTTATCCGAGTTTTTCGAGAGGATCTCAGACGCGCGCATCAGTACGGCGCGGAATACGTTGTTTTTCACGTCTCGCAGGCATCGATCGAAGAGACATTTACGTGGCGTTATCGATACACGGACGAAGAAATCATCGACGCCTCAGCCGAGATTTTGAATGAGGTTTTTGCGAATGAAGACGGATCCATTGCGCTGTTGCTTGAAAATTTATGGCAGCCGGGATTTACATTTACATCGCCCGAGAACACGAGGCGCTTGCTGGAAAAAGTCAATTATTCCAACACCGGGCTGATGCTTGACACGGGTCATCTCATGCACACCGATACGAGCCTTGCCACGGAGGAGGAGGCGCTTCGTTATATTCACCGTCGCCTTGATGAGCACGGAGACTTAACGAAAAAAATACGCGGCATCCACCTGCATCAGTCTTTGACAGGTGCGTACAGCGAGGCCGCGATGGCGGATTCTCCCGTCATGGCGCCTACGTTTGATGGACGGATGAGCCAGATGTACACTCACGCATTCAAGGTCGATCGGCATGAGCCGTTCACATGCCCCGGTGTCGATTTGCTTATTGAGCGCATCAATCCGGAATACTTAACGTTTGAATTCATCACATCGGACAGAAAGCAGCACGCGCACTACTTAAAAATGCAGTGGGATGTGCTGGCGCCGCGTATTCTTCCGTCGGGTGTTCGTACATTGAGCGGATCAAGTGAGATCGCTGAAGAATCCGTCTAATCTCCAAGAAAGTTCATAGCTCTTTATTCATCGCCGAGGATAAATTCGCGGAGACGCCTGTTTTCGGCTGCATTCGTGGGAAGCGACGAGGCGGACGCATAGCGTCTGTCAAAGCCGCAGGAGGCGCGCCATTTACAGTACCGACAGGGGTCATTGGAGCCGCGCAGTGTGGGGTGCGCGGCAAAGTTTCCTTCTAAAATGTCGTCCATAGTGCGCGTCGCTCGCTTTTTCGCAAAATTGGCGACGCGATCGGCGGCATCAGGTTCGCTCCACAGTTTTTGCTGGCGCTGAAGCGTCTTAACGGCCTCCTCAAAAGATGAGTCTCGACGGTTTGTGAAGTCAGAAGTTGTTTTGGATACGGGCGTTGTAAAACCTGCAAAATAGAGTTCTTTCACATGCGTGTCGGTTCGTTCATTTTCGAAGGCTGCCTTGTAAAGAGGAAGCTGCAAATCGGTGCCGTCATATAGACCCGACCAAGAAAAAGGTTTGCCTGTGCGTTTGTAATCGAAAAGGCGTATATCGCCTGAAGGATTCGCGTCTACGCGGTCGATCAGTCCGCGAAGGGTGAACGAATGACCGCCAGCTGTAATGGTCAGCGGTTTTTTTTCACTCTGAGGGAAATAAAACTCGAGCGCTTTCGGAAGATAACCGGAAGCTCGGTTGAAGGTGTCCATCACCAACAAAGTCGCTGCCGCATGTAAAGCAATGCGATCCCCAATTCCTGCGGCAAGCTCCGGTTGGCGATACCAACCGAATCCGGGCATTTCGGCTGCGCGATCGTAGATCTCGCGGAGGTAAGATTGCCGGAGCGCCTCGCGCCAAGCGTCCACCGCCTTTTCCGCTTTATCTTCGTCGACGGCGCGTGTCAGTGATTTGATTAGATCCGAAGCGGCTAAATCGACCATACGGTGCAGCAGCTCCCCTTGTAAGTTGGGTGCATCTTCTGCGATCGTGCGATCTCTTGCTCCGAGCACGGCGTTTGTAAAGAACGCAAACGGGCACTGATTGAAAGATTGAAGGAGACTTATGCTGATCCCTCTCCTTTGGGTCATAGCGGCGAGGATGTAGGGTTTAGGCAGTTTAAGGACGCGCTCTTGCCGCATTTTCAGCGCAGCGTCCGACGGATCATCCGTAGCTAAGAAGATTGTGGAAG
>JAAZJV010000200.1 GCA_012800135.1 Clostridiaceae bacterium
ACAATCGCTCGGAGGCCGTGCGTAAACAATACGGATGCAATGTTCCCTGGGCGATCCTCATGGATCCGACATCCGCATGTAACTTAAGCTGTATCGGATGTTGGGCGGCCGACTATGGAAACAAAATGAACATGTCACTTGAGACGCTTGATGACATCATCCGGCAAGGCAAGGCGATGGGCGTGTTCTTTTATCTTTATTCCGGCGGGGAGCCGACCGTCCGCAAGGATGACATCATCACGTTGTGCGAACGCCATCAGGACTGTGTTTTTACTGCGTTCACGAACGGCACGCTCATCGATGACGCATTCTGCAAGGAGATGCTGCGTGTCGGCAATTTTGTTCCGGCAGTCAGTGTCGAAGGATTTGAAAAGGAAACGGACGAGCGCCGCGGTGAAGGTACGTTCCAAAAACTCTCCGAAGCAATGGATCTCATGCGTGAGCACAAGCTCGCGTTTGGTGTTTCTTGCTGTTACACCCGTGAAAATACGGAGGTTGTCGGCAGTGAAGCCTATTTTGACTGGATCATTGACAAAGGTGCTAAATTTGCTTGGTTTTTCACGTATATACCTGTCGGTGTCAATGCTTCGCCGGAACTCATGGTGACGCCGGAACAACGTGAATTCATGTACCGTCAGATTCGTGAATTCCGGAAAACGAAACCGCTTTTCACGATGGATTTCTGGAATGATGGCGAGTTCGTCCACGGTTGCATCGCCGGCGGACGCAATTACCTGCATATTAATGCGAATGGCGACATCGAGCCCTGCGCTTTTATTCACTATTCAGATTCGAATATCCGCGACACGACGCTTCTGGAAGCCCTTCAACGTCCGCTATTCAAGGAATATCAGAAAGAACAGCCGTTTAACGATAACATGCTCCGTCCTTGTCCGCTTCTTGACAACTACGGCGCGCTTGCGCGCATGGTGGACGCATCGGGCGCAAAGTCCACAGATCTAGCGCATCCTGAGGATGTGCATGAGCTCTGCGGTAAGTGTAAAAATGCTGCCGAAAAGTGGGCTCCCGTAGCAGATAAGTTGTGGGAAAAGGAACACTGGGAAGCCCATAATCCGCGCGGTTTCGATAAGAATTAGGATCAAGATTACTGTTAATTATTAATATACTTTAATATACTTTCTGTTATACTCGTCTAGGGCTGTGAAAGGAACGCTGTGTCGGCAAAAGACTTAATCTTGGCGCAGCGTTTTCTTTTCCGGAACCTTTTGCTTTAATGGATATTGTGTATTGCCTGCCATTGATTTTTTCTTGCGACGTGTCAGTATTGTTTTGTGTGCTGTAAACGGGCATTATCGGTTCACACAATAGAGTGAGGACAACTTCAAAGATATTTGTTATTCTGTAGCTGTAGTGGTTTTACCCGCTTTCATAAAGTTTTAGGAAGATTCAATAATATGAGAAAAGTATGTGAAGTCTTGGGACAACTGCCATTGTTTAGTGGGCTAGATCACGACACCTATCACACTTACTGTGAGGGCTCAACCATTCGCACTTCATGGAAAGGCGAGTTGATCATCGCTGAGGGTGAGGGTTGTAAGGGTGTTGGGATCATTCTGGAAGGACAGGTTGCACGTCAAAAATATACGGCGTCGGGAGAATACACTACCCTTGATCTTTTAGGGCCCGGCTCCGTCTTCGGTGAGGATCTGATTTTCTCTTCCCATAAACGATATCCTTACTCGCTTGAAGCGCTCACTCATGTGAAATGGGTCATGATGTATCGCGAGGATCTGCTCTCGATGATCGCAAAGAGCCCGCGCCTTTTATCGAATTATCTTGCGATTCTGTCCGACAGGGTGCGCGAACAAGATCAACGCATTCATCTTCTTTCTCAAAAAACACTTCGATACAAAATATCTTGTTATCTTTTGCAACGACTTGAAGAAGATCTGCACGAGCAAGGAAAAACGTTGCGCGACGCGCTTTCTGCGCCAAAAACGCTGTCTGTTGAGCTTCCCGTATCAAAAGAGGTGATTTCAAAGCTGCTTGCAATGCCGCGCCCCTCCTTCTCACGCGAACTGATAAGCATGGAAAAGGACGGACTTATTCATGTCGATGGCCGGGTGATCTGGCTCCATGATTTACGGCGTTTATCTTGCGGTCTTTACGAAGACTGTGAGGACGAATAAACAAAGTTTTGATAGGCACAAAGTTGAGCAGAGGAGGCCGACTAAGTCAAAGAAGTGCCTCATTATGATGAGACGGAAAGGATTATCTATGAAAACAGATCTGGAAATTGCGCAGGAAGCCGTACTTGAACCCATTGAGAGTATTGCCGAAAAAGCAGGTATTCCTGTCGAGGCGCTTGACCATTACGGCCGCTACAAGGCAAAGGTTTCGCTCGATGTCTTGAAGGGGAAGAGCGAAACGGCAGGGAAACTCATTCTTGTAACGGCCATAACTCCGACGCCGGCGGGCGAAGGCAAAACGACGACATCCATCGGGCTTGCAGATGCGCTTAGGTGTCTCGGCAAAAAAAGCACACTCGCACTGCGAGAGCCCTCCCTCGGCCCCGTTTTCGGCATCAAGGGAGGTGCGGCCGGCGGCGGTTACTCGCAGGTTGTTCCAATGGAAGATCTCAATTTGCACTTTACCGGTGATATTCACGCGATCGGCACAGCTAATAACCTTTTGGCGGCGATGCTTGATAATCATATTCAAAAAGGCAATGCGCTCGGAATTGACCCGTGCAAGATCACTTGGAAGCGCGCGATAGACATGAACGATCGTCAACTCCGTTCTATCGTAAACGGCCTTGGAGGCAAGGCAAACGGTACTCCGCGTGAAGATGGATTTGAGATTACCGTGGCTTCGGAAGTGATGGCTGCTTTCTGTTTGGCCGGATCACTCATGGATTTGAAAGAGCGTCTCGGACGTGTTGTCGTCGGCTATACGTATGGCGGTGATCCTGTGACGGCATCCGATTTGCGCGCGAACGGCGCCATGGCTGCACTTCTTAAAGATGCCTTAAAGCCGAATTTGGTGCAAACAATCGGGGGCACTCCCGCCTTTGTCCACGGGGGCCCGTTCGCGAATATTGCGCACGGATGCAACAGCGTGCTGGCAACCCGCATGGGTTTACACTTCGGTGATTATTTCGTCACGGAGGCCGGCTTCGGCGCTGACCTCGGCGCGGAAAAATTCGTTGACATCAAATGCCGGACGTCAGGTCTTAAGCCGGATGCTGTCGTCATCGTAGCAACGGTGCGCGCATTGAAGATGCATGGCGGCGTTCCCAAAAAGGATCTTTCATCTGAAAATTTAGATGCGCTTTATGAAGGTGCCGAAAACTTGCTTCAGCACGTCCGAAATGTAAAGAACGTTTTTCATCTGCCGTCGGTTGTTGCAATCAACCGTTTCCCGGACGATACGGAAGCGGAACTGGCACTTATACAGGATCTTTGTAAGCGCGAAGGCGTCACGGCGGTTCTTTCTGAAGTGTGGGCTAAGGGCGGAGCCGGAGGTATCGAGTTGGCTGAAGAAGTGATCCGTTTGACGGATCAAGAGAACAAAGAACCGCTCGGCTTTACGTACGATCTTGATTTGCCTCTCAAAGAGAAGATCGAAGCTGTAGCAAAGCGCATTTACCATGCAGATGGCGTCGATTTTACGTCAGCTGCCCGAAAAGAATTGGATATGTTGGAAAAGATCGGATTCGGTAAATTACCGGTTTGTATCGCCAAGACTCAGTACTCCTTTTCCGATGACGCGGCGCTGATCGGTGTACCGAAAGGATTCAACATCACAGTGCGCAATCTCAAAGTGTCCGCGGGTGCCGGGTTTGTCGTTGCCTTGACCGGAAATGTCATGACGATGCCGGGACTTCCGACAGCGCCTTCTGCTGAGAAGATTGATGTGACGGAAGACGGACGCATTACAGGATTATTCTAATCGAGTATAATTGCTGTGATCACGTATAATAGTAAAGATGCGCTGAGATGGCTGCACCGACTGTTTAAGTCGTACAGCATACGAGCGCATTCCGGATAACCGTTACTATCGAGGCGGTTCGAATGGTTAATAGAAGCACCATCTTAGGTGAGTTTAACGGGGACGTGTGATCCTGTTAAGATGACAACCTTGTAGATGATCATATCGCATGTTTAGTTTTGCGAATAGATAGGAATGGAACATGATAGATTTGCAACAAAAATTAGATGAGATGAATCAATTTCTAGACCGTACCGTTGGCATCATAGAAGAAAACGGTCGCATTGTGGCTTCCACGGATCACGCGCTGACTGACACACAAGATCCGACAGTTCGCGCATTGTTGGCCTCCGGAGATGAACAGTCGTTTGCGAGCGGACGAACGTACCGCACGATGACGCGTCCCAATGGCGAGCGCATGATCTGCTTCGCTTCCGGGGCGGACGCCGTATCTGAAGCTTATGCCGGACTCCTCACGAGCTGGCTTGAGTCTACCTTAAAGTGTTTTGAGGGCTTTGCCGTGCGCGGCGCGAAAGAGCGCAAGGCTTTTTTGAAAAATGTGCTCTTAGAAAACGAGCTTCCGGGAGATATTCCGCTCAAAGCTCGTGAGTTTCGAGTAAAATACTCGGTGCGGCGCATAGTGCTTGTCGTGAGCATGAAACATGAAGAACACAAAGCGTGTCTTGAAGCGATTGAACAACGTTTTGCAGATCGACCGGATGACTTTGTACTGCCGATCGACGAAGGCAGCATCGTGATCATGATGGAAGTACCGGAGAGTCAGGATGATGAACTTGATCAATTCATGCTAGAACTCCTTGAGGCGATCCATGAAGAAGCGATGGCAGAAGTCAAGATCGGCGTAAGCATGCCGTCACCGTCACTTCAAAACATTGCTAAAGCGTATCGTGATGCGTCGCTTGCTCTGACGGTAGGAGATATTTTCAGTGATGATCCGCAAGGCGAAAAAATCAGGCGTTATGATCGTCTCGGCCTCGGTCGTCTCATCTACCAACTCCCGATTACGCTTTGTGAATTGTTCCTTAATGAAGTTTTCGAGCCCGGCAAGTATGAAGAGCTTGAACCTGAAACGTTGCTTACGATTCAAAAATTCTTTGAAAACAGCCTGAACGGAAGTGAGACGTCGCGTCAGCTTTTCGTGCATCGCAACACGCTCGTTTACCGTTTGGACAAAGTAGAAAAAATTACAGGTCTTGATTTGCGCAACTTTGAGGATGCCGTACTGTTCAAACTGGCAGAGATGGTGCGCAAGTATCTGACATATGTAGAAAATAATAAGAAAAACTGACAGACTGCCCAAGGCCGCCGACGAACCTTATCACATTATAATTTGTATAAATGTGCTGAAGGCGGCGGCGGACTGTGTCATGTCCTTTGAAACAACGCTTTATTGCCACCGGTAAGTGCATATATTATGTGCAGCGACGAAGTGCGGCCTGTTTTCAGAGTGCTTGACGGGTCGGAGTCTTACTAAACGATGCCGATTATTGAATTCAGAAAAGTAAATAAAGTCTATCCCACAGGAACATGCGCTCTTCGAGATGTTTCTTTTTCCATTAAAGAGGGTGAGTTTGTTTTTCTCGTAGGAGAGAGCGGAGCAGGTAAATCTACGATCTTTAAGCTTCTCACCTGTGAGGAGCGCCCCACATCCGGTCAAGTACTGATTGATCATTACAACATCACTCAAATGAAAGAGCGTTATGTTCCGTATCTTCGCCGTCAGATGGGGCTTATTTTCCAAGATTTCCGTTTGATTGATACGATGACCGTCGGTGAAAACGTGGCGTTTGCAATGGAGATCATAGGCGAATCTCCTAAGAAAATAAAGCAGCGTGTGCCCCTTGCACTGTCGGTCGTCGGACTTCGAAATAAAATCGACGAGTATCCGACTGAACTGTCCGGAGGTGAAGCGCAACGCGTATGCATCGCGCGCGCTATTGTTAATCGCCCGAAAATCATCATTGCCGATGAGCCGACGGGTGATCTCGATCCGCTGAACGGCGAATCGATCATGGCTCTTCTCGAGCGCATAAATCGTAGCAATGGAACGACGGTACTTACGTGCTCACACGACCGCGTGCTCATTAACAAGATGCGAAAGCGCGTGATCGAATTACAGCAAGGGGTGCTTGTACGTGACGAGCCGTGCGGCCAATATTTTCCCTCGAGCGAATCGCCCGCGGCATGGATACCTTTTGTCGGACGTGAGATTTCTGTGTCGAACGGTGACGAAGAGAGCGCTAAGCGCAAAGCGGAGAGTGATGCTCTGATTTCTGAAGGTGAGGCGGCGCTGCTCCAGTTGCGATTGGAAGATGAGGCGGAAGCGAAGAGGAAAAAATCAACAGGAAAAGAACGCGATCTAGATGTCTTCAGTTCAATCGAAAGGGAGTCGTCCGAGTCTGGTATCAAAGAAAAGAGTCGCCCGCTGAAACTAAGCGTTCGACGTGACATACATAAGAGGAAGTCTCCTTCTCCAGTTGAAGTTGAATGTGACGAGGACAAGGACAGTGAGCGCCAAAGCGATGTGAAGAAGGAGAGGGCGGAGACGCGTCCGGACAACCGTTTGTCTGAGATGGCGCGCGAAGATGACTTGATGGACATTTTGCGTCAACGCTCGGCTCAACGCCGTGCTCGTATGTCGCTTGACGAGCGTATTAAACAGCTGCAGGATGCCTATACGTCTGATGCCCGCAAGGATGTAGTCCAAGATGATGAGAAAGATGCGGGTGCCCAATGAAAAGATCTGAATGGCGATACGCGCTTAAAGCCGGTTTTTCAAGCCTTGGACGTCACCCGATGCTTGTACTTGCCGCTGTCTCGACACTTGCTTTTATGCTCTTTTTGATGAGCGCTTTTGTTGCGGTATCGCTCAACGCGCGCAATTTTTCCAAAATTGCGGCTAAACAACCACCGATCGAAGTGTCCTTAAAAATCGGAATTTCTGACGATGACCTCGCCGAGGCACAGTACTTTATTGATACTCACGAAAAAGTGCAAGAGTATAAGATGCTTACACCCAAGGAGAATTACGAATACTTTGTCGAGAGTATGGGAAAAGAAGATCTCTGGAACGACTTTGACTACAAGGCTTATATTCCTTATACCTTTAATATTCGTCTTAACGATCCGGACTATGCGGAATCATTCAAAACTGAGCTTGAGCAACTTCCGGGTATCCGCGAAGTATTGATGGAGACACAGGTCATGACCGCTCTTAAGAAAATTGAGCGATGGACCGGACGCATTAGCGTGATTGCAACCATTATTCTAGCCGTGATCGTCACTCTTGTCATGATGAATACGGTGCGTGTTTCAGTGCTCTCGCGCAGTCGCGAAATCAATATCATGAAGTATGTCGGCGCGACGAACACCTATATTCGCGTGCCCTACATCGTTGAAGGTGCCGCGATCGGCTTCATCGGCGCTCTCTTGGCAAGTTTTGCCGTATCGCTTCTTTACAACTATGTCGTTGAGCGGTTCGGCAAATCGACGATCATTACGTCGTCCGCATTCTCCTTTATACCCGCAAGTCAGATGACCGGCATTGTCTTTGTCATCAATATCATCACAGGCATTCTGCTTTGTGTTCTCATCAGCGCTCTTTCCGTCCGCAAATACGCGCGTGTGTGATGTGGCGGATCTGTCACTGATGATGGCGGATCTGCTCTCCGTTCGCAAGTACGCGCGCGTGTGATGGCGACCCTTTGACCCTGATTATAGAAAGCTTCAGTTCGACTTGACTTGTTGCCCGAATAAGTGAGTGCGTTGTAGCGAGCCGTCTGTGCCCTCGGCGGTTCGGCGCATCTAGCGCAAGTTCGCGTGTATGAAATCAGAGCGCCGGAACGCTGTGGATTATAAACATGTGTTTGTCATACAATTGTGATATCCGATTTTTGCTGTGATCCGTCTTAACGTGCTAAAATAACAAGGTAGATTATTAAAGCAGATCATCCGGAAAAGCGCCGGAGTTAATTTTGGGCATATTTATAGGAGAGGACATATGCGTAAGTTTAAGCAAGTAAACATGAAATCAACGCGGTTTGTTGCCGTGATGATGGTTATTGTTCTTGCGTTTGCGCTTTTCGCGTTTAACCTCCAACAACCTGCGGTACACGCCGACTCAAACGAAGTCGCCGCACTGAAAAAGAATCTTGAGACGATTCAAAATAGTCTGAAACAAGTCGAGAATAACCGCGCCGCGCTTGCTACGAAAGAACAACAGCTCACCGGCGATCTCGCGTTTCTGCAGACGAGGTCGGAGCAGCAGCGCGAATTGTTTGATGACGCTCTTGAGCAAAAGCAGTTCGCCCTTATGACGCTTGAGGAAGACCGTCAGGCGTGTATTCAAGCCTATGAAAACTTCGAAAACAAAAAACGTGAATACAGTGAACGCGTTGCTCTGATGTTTGACTGGAAGCAGAAGTCGCTTCTCGAGATTCTGTTTTCCTCCGATGGCATTGAAGGCATTTTTTCGACGCTTCGTTTTATGAAGATGGTCACGGACGCGGACGAGGAAGCGCTTGACGAACTAAACGCCGCGAAAGCTCTGGCAGAGACGATTCAAGCCGATTCCGAGGAAAAGTATCAAGCCTCCATCGAGCTCGTAGAGGAGGCAGATCGCGTTCTTTCCGAAATTAAAAATCAAACCACCATGACGGAGAGTTCGCTTGCTGAGGTCCAATCACAATTGACCCAGTATCGCCAGCAGCAGGAACAGCTCAATAAAGATGTCAGCGCCGCCCAGGCAAAAATAAATGCTCAGCTTAAACTTGAACAGGAACAACGTGAGAAAGAAGAGCGTGAGCGCAAAGCCAAAGAAGCTGCAAATAACGCTTCGAAACCGAAACCTAAGCCTGCGAATCCACCCAAAGTAAGTATAGGAATGTTTGTTTGGCCGACACCGGGATACTATTTCGTGACGTCTCCTTTCGGATGGCGCGCGTGGAGCAATAGCTACCACGAGGGTGTGGATATAGGCGCTCCGACCGGAGCGTACGTCGTTGCCATGGCAGCCGGAACCGTTATTGCGCGCGGCTCACGTGCCGGCTCCGGAAATTACATCTACGTCGATCATGGGGGAGGCATTATCACGCGCTATTACCACCTCAGCGGATTTGCTTGCAGTGTGGGACAGAAAGTTCGCTCCGGACAACTCATCGGTTACGTCGGCTCAACCGGCCGCTCCACCGGACCGCACCTTCATTTTGAAATTCGAATCAACGGATGGCCCGTTGACGGATTGAAATATTTCCGATAAAGCGACAGTTCCCGTTATCTTATTCTTTACTCATTTTTTGAGAAGCCTTTGGAAATCGTATTCCCTATTGTAGTATCATTAAGTTTATTATGAATAAATACGCATTTATGTAGCGCGTAGGATACGATGATTGTTAGATCGATATTCCTAGCGCGATATGATAAAACATACTTGCGACGTTTAGAATCCCGTTCATGTCGGAATGGCTAAGCTTTTATGTCGGGAAACGGAGGCTTTTGCGATGACGAATCTTCAGGAGCAGAATCAAAACGATCAACAGAATCCATACGCGACGTATCAGAATGCGCCACATCAAAACGCGCAGTATCAAAATGCTACGCATCAAAATATGCCGCATCAAAATGTTCCGTATCAGAACGCGCCGTACTGGAATACTCCCTATCAAAATAATCGACCGGAAGAAAGTGATCGGGAACACGATCCTTCTCAATATTGGCATCCGGTTCCACAGGGAAAGCCGATGGATTCGCCGAACGGACAAGGGTATCCTCCCCAAAATTACAACCCCATGCCGAACGATCCTAACAGGAAACCGCGCA
>JAAZJV010000339.1 GCA_012800135.1 Clostridiaceae bacterium
AACAGTAGCCCGAGGAGGAAACCATGATCCATGAAACGATTAAAACATTGCTCGGCGAAGACCTGACCAAGTCGGTCGAGGAAGCGCTCAAGGGCAAGGGAAAAGACGGAAAGGATGTTGATCTTGTTGTCGGGAACGACGGCAGCTATGTTCCTTCCACAAAATACGATCAGTTAAAGACCGAGAAAGCCGCATCAGACAAGCTCGCTACTGACGTTCAGGCGCAACTGACAGCGTTAAAAGCGACCGATCCGGAAAAGCTTAAAACGGATCTAGCCGCTGCGCAAGCGGAAGCCGAGAACCTCAAGGCGAAACATGCCGCAGAGATCAAAGAGCTTCAATTAGATGCGGCGCTGGATGCGGCTATTCACGCAGTGAAAGGTCGAAATCCGAAGGCGATTAAGGCTTTGCTCAACCGAGAAACCTTGAAGCTTAAAGATGACGGAAAAGTCGAAGGTCTTAATCTCGACGATATCAGAAAGTCTGACCCGTACCTGTTCGAGTCAGATGAAGATCCGGCGGAACCGAAATTCTTCGGTCTGACGCCCGGAGGACAAGCAGATACCTTGCAAGGCAGCAAAGGTATGGAACAACAGGTATCTGACATTATGAAAGGATACATTTAATTATGGCAAATTCAATCGAAAAGTATGCAACCATTTTGCAGAAGAATCTCGACCAGCAGGTTGAGCAAGGAGCAACATCCGGATGGATGGAGAAGAATGCCGGTCAAGTAATTTACAACGGCGGGAAAACGGTCGAAATCGCAACAATCTCTACTCAAGGGTTAGCAAATTATGATCGTGACTTGGGCTTTACCAAGGGCGCGATTTCGCTAGTGTATCAAACGTACACCATGACACAAGACAGAGGGCGCACGTTCAGCATTGACCGTATGGATAATGATGACACGCACTTCCACCTGAATGCGACGGCTGCTATGGCGGACTTCCAGAAAAAGAATGTCATTCCGGAGATCGATGCCTATCGCTACTCCAAGCTTGCGACCCTTGCAATTGCTGCGGGGCACACAAAGTCTTCTTTCACCCCTACTGCAGATACTGTATTTCAGCAGTTACTTCAAGATCTCGGAGCTATCGAGGATATCTATGGCGACACGGCCACAATTGTCATCTCGATGCCGGGATCAGTGAAGCGCATTCTGGAACAGTCAACTTTCTGGAACCGCTCAGCATCAATTGTTGAGTTTGATCGTGGAGGTCTGAAGACAAAAGTTCACGCCGTCAACGATAATCCGATTATTCCTGTCCCCTCTGCTCGTATGAAGACAAAATATGTTTTTCATGACGGTAAAACAGCCGGTCAGGAAGCGGGCGGCTTTGTTGCCGATCCCTCTGCGTTGAGCATCAATTGGCTCTTGTCGGTTATGACGGTTCCTATTGCGGTCTCTAAGACGGATAAAATCCGGATATTCGAGCCGGATGTCAACCAGACAGCGGATGCTTGGAAGCTCGATTATCGCAAGTACCATGACTTGTGGGTCAAGAAACAGCAAGAAGCCGGCTTGTTTGTCAATACCGCTCCCTCTGTATAGGGGTGACGTATGTACAAACTAGAAAGACTAAATGTTGTTCGCCTAGTTGATTCTGAACTCAAAGCTAAAGCCCTCATCGACGAGGGCTTTACGCTTGTTGAGGAACCAAAAGAAGTGGCAGCAGGAGTGAAGTCTGATGCGGAATCAAACGTTTCGAATCTAAAGAAGATGACTCTCACAGAACTGAAAGACTATGCTGCCGAAAAAGGCGTTGACCTGGGCGAGGCCGCGAAAAAGGCTGATATTGTCGCCCTATTGACGAAAGAGGAATAAGCAATGGATGAGGTTAAACTCCGTGAGTTAAGAGATAAAGTTATTCTCCGACTGGAAGGTTTTGGCATTGTGATAACTGAAGCTGACCATCCGCTGATTAATATGTTCATCGAGCAACAGCATCAGTGGATTCTCACGGAGATTAACCATGTCTCTTTGCCTGCCGAATTAGAACTTGTTCTCGTTGATCGTGCCGCCGGTTCTTGGATGGAAATGAAGTTCTTAACGAATAGTCTGCCGAGCTTTGATCTCGGGGCACTAGGCGCTAAAACGATTCGTTTAGGTGATACGACCGTCGAAATTGCATCTTCAATGACAGACGCCGAATTGGCTAGGCTGATTATCGGCTATCTAACGACGAGGGGGGACGATCAATGGTCAGCATTCCGTCGCTTGAGGTGGTGAGGTCATCGATACGCTCTCTCTGGACTGACACGATGACGGTTGAGGTTATGGGTTCTGTTGAAGATCCGGATACTAAAATCACATCTAGTGAGCCGCCACGAGTTGTTATTCATGACGCACCGTGTCGAATCTCTTTTGAAACGGTCTCGGGGGCTACGGTCGATCGATGGGTTCGCCAGGAACAAGTCGTTAAGTTGTTTTGCGACGAGACGCTTGATATTCCTCCTGGAAGCCGGATAACGGTCACAAGACAAGGGATGTCAACGGTCTATCATCGGTCAGGGAAGCCCGCGATTTACCCGACACACCAAGAGATTCTCCTGGAACTAGAGGAACGACATGGTTAACTGGGGCGATGCGGATTTCGATGATCTTGTTAAGTTCAAAGCACGACTTGACGAGCTTCGCAAGGTTGGTTTAGAAGACTTCCTTGTTAAAGTTTCGAAAGAGCTTGCAGCTAGACTTTTAGCTGAGGTAATTCCTAGGACACCTGTGGGCGACTACCCGTCAGAAACGGGAAAGAAGGGCGGAACGTTAAGACGAGGATGGACGGGCGGGATTGACCAAGCGGTCAGCACCTATGTTTCATCGCTTCCGATTGAGAAAAAAGGCAACGAGTATGTCATCACGATTGAGAACCCGGTTGAGTACGGTATTTACGTCGAATATGGCCACAGACAGACCCCGGGGCGTTTTGTTCCGGCGATAGGAAAGCGACTTGTTGTGAGTTTTGTTCCTGGACGGTTCATGCTTCGTAAATCGGAAACATATGTCGATGGTTTCAAAGAAAAATTGATCGAGAAACGGCTGCTTGAATTGTTGAAGGGGGTGTTTTAAGGAATGCAAGAAATAATAAATGCCCTCTCGAGGAAGCTAAAGCAAATCGATGAGACAGCAACAATCTATCAAAATGATGTGGAGCAAGGCGTCAAAGAGCCTTGCTTTTTTCTTATGCCTCTTATCACGGTTAAACAACCGCGGATCATGAAACAAAGTCGGATCGAATTCCCTGTGCAGATTACTTATCTGCCGAAGAAGCCCGGAGATCATACGGAGCTCCTCGATGTCCAAAACAAGATCATGGTGCAACTTGAGCAGATCGATCTTCGGGAAGGCATCAGTATTCGAGGAACCTCAATGATTTCTGAGATTGTCGCTGGAACATTGCAGGTGACATGCAACTTTAATTACTCACTTGTTGCTGCCGATGATGGACAGGCAAACAAGATTGAAACTTTGGAAGGAGTGAATTTTAATGGCGGACAAAACGGATAAAGACGTTCATGTGAAAAAACCAATTGAATTTACAAAAGAACAATTATTGATCAGATTCCCAGAATGCCCGGACGTTGC
This sequence comes from Clostridiaceae bacterium, assembly GCA_012800135.1. Taxonomy (GTDB): domain Bacteria; phylum Bacillota; class Clostridia; order Saccharofermentanales; family DTU023; genus UBA4923. The sequence goes on from JAAZJV010000339.1 coordinate 3,587, forward strand.
TCAGGTTGTCCTGGATGAATCTAAGACTTATACCATTGAGCAAGCTGAGAAGCTCGTCAATGCGTTTTTGAAAGTGAGGGATAAATAATGGCATTAGGTGGAGGCACCTTTACAGTGCAAAATAAAAAGCTCCCTGGGAGCTATATTAACTTCGTAGCAGCTTCCCGCTCTTCCTCTCTTCTAGGTGAAAGGGGAACGGTAGCGCTGGCCTTGCCGCTCGACTGGGGTCCGGATAATGTGATCATGGAGATTGATCGAGAAGATTTCCTTCATGGTTCTAGAAGCTTGCTTGGCTACGAATACGACGATGAGAAAATGAAACCGTTACGCGAAACTTTCAGAAGAGCTCGCAAAGTATTGCTTTATAAGCTCGCTGGAGAGGGGGCGGTAGCGGCTTCGAACACGTTAGCGACAGCCAAACAGACGGGAACGCGTGGAAACGATCTGATGACCGTTGTGAGAGCCAACGTTATTGATCCATCGAAGTTTGATGTTCTTGTATATCTTGATGCCACGTTGGTGTTTCAACAGAATGCCGTTGCTACATCAGGTGAGCTTATCGCAAACGATTACGTCACCTGGGCGGAAGGCGTTGAGCTAGTAGTGCATGTGGGAGAACCTCTTGTTGGTGGTGCAAACGGTGCAACGGCTACCTCACAAGTGTGGCAGACTTTCTTAACCAAGCTCGAGGCACATTCTTTTAACGTGCTTGCTTGTGCGTCCGAAACGGCAGAAATTGCAGCTCTTGTCGTTGCATTCACTAAACGTATGCGCGATGAGGTCGGTTTGAAATTCCAATCCGTTGTTTATAACGTAGATGCAGATTATGAAGGAACGGTCAATGTAGCGAATGCGTCCTCAATGGTCTACTGGACAGCCGGGGCTCTTGCAGGCGCAAGAGTCTTCGAGAGCTTAACCAACGCTATCTATGATGGCGAGAACACGGTTGCTGTTGATTACACACAAACACAATTAGAGCAGGCACTTGAAGCGGGGAAGTTCCTTTTCCATCGTGTCGGTGACTCTGTGCGAGTTCTTGAAGACATCAACTCTTTGACGACATTAAGCGAGGCAAAGTCAGAAGAATTTAAGATTAATCAAACCATTAGAGTTCTTGATCAGATCGCAACAGATATCGCTACAGTCTTCAACACAAAATATCTTGGACTTATTCCGAATGATGAGAGCGGTCGCATCTCTTTGTGGTCCGATGTCGTTAACTTCTTAACTGAACTGCGTGAAAGCAGAGCCATTGACGCGTTTGAAGAAGAGAACGTCAAAGTGACTGAGGGAAAGAACAAGAAGGCCGTTGTTGTCAGTTTAGGTGTCACGCCTATCTCGGCCATGACTCAACTTTATATGACGGTCGTTGTCAATTAAGAAAGGAGTAGTGCTCTATGAATAACCAAGTCATGAAGGCCGGTGACTCTGTTAGCGGTTCGCTGGCTGAATGCTTTGTAACGATCGGTAACCGTAGATATAACGCGATGCAGATCATCAACCTCGAAGCGACATTCGAGAAAACGAAGTCCGAAATACCTATTCTCGGGAAAACGGGAAAGGGACACAAGACTACGGGTTGGAAGGGATCCGGCTCAGGAAGAATGCATTACAATACGTCAATTTTCCGGAAGCTTGCCGAAAGGTATAAACAGACCGGAGAGGACATGTATTTTGAGATTCAGGTAACCAATGAAGATCCAACATCGAGTGTTGGCCGTCAAACGGTTATTCTCAAAGAATGCAACCTGAACAGCATTATTCTTGCTAAATTTGACGCAGATGCTGAGTTCTTGGATGAGGATATTGAATTCACCTTTGATGACTTTGCAATCCCCGAAGTGTTCCATGAATTGAGAGGTATGTAATGAACTTGAACGCTTTTATGGCGCAAAATGCGCTGCCGATCCAGAATCGAAAAGTTAGAGTGTCTGACCGCTTTCTTGATGAAGGCGGTCAACCCATTGAATGGGAGCTGAGACCGTTGACCAACGAAGAAGATCGAGTCATTAGACAGGCGTGTACGAAGCGTATTCCTGTTCCTGGAAAGCGTAACGTTTTCTTGCCTGAAACAAATTTCAATGACTACATCTTAAAAACTTGCGTCGCATCGGTGGTTTATCCGGATCTCCATGATAAGGATCTACAAGATAGTTATGGCGTTATGGGAGCAGAAGCTCTGCTTGAGAAGATGCTTATCCCGGGCGAATACAGCAATTTATCAAGCGCTGTACAAGAAATCAACGGATTTGATCTTGAGATCGAAGTCGAGAACGCAAAAAACTAATTGAGGATGGTGACGCCGAAGCGAATATTTTGCACTTCTGCATTCAAAAGCTTCGGTGGACACCGTCCCAATATTTCAGCCTGGGCGATTACGAGAAAGCATTCGTGATCGCCTCTATTCGTTTGCGGATAAAAGAAGAAGAGAAGCAAGCAAGGCGAGTAAAGGGGTGATGAGATGGCAACATTAAGATCTACACTACGCCTGAACGATGCGATGAGCGCAGTGCTAAACCGTGTTGATGCTTCTCTGAATAAAGTCCTTGGATCTTTTGATAGTGTCAAATCGTCATTGGCTCAACCGGTGGATACGTCTTCGATCATTCAGGCTACTGACGAACTTAATCGCGCTGCAGATTCGGCAAATCAAGTTGATGAAGAATTGAGAAACTCTTCGAGTGGTGCTCAGCGATTTGCGCATGAAGTGCGCAATGCGGATAACGAAGCCTCTAAATTGAAAGCAACCATCATAGGAATAGCATCCGTGGCGACCATCCTTAAGGGAATTAAACTAGGGTCTGGGACGTCAGACGAATTGGTTCAGGTTCAAGCTCGATTAGACATGATTAATGACGGGCAACAGACAACAGACCAATTGAACCAACAAATCTTTCGGAGTGCTCAGCGATCTCGCGGTGCTTATTTTGATACTGCCAAAGCAGTTGCTAATTTATCTATGCAGGCAAAAGACGCCTTTAAGGACAATCAGGAAGCAATCTACTTTTCAGAGCTGCTCAACAAGATGTTTACGATCTCCGGAACAAGTAAACAAGGCGCAGAAAGCGTAATGTACAACCTGA
>JAAZJV010000201.1 GCA_012800135.1 Clostridiaceae bacterium
GACTCCCGTCGGTTTAGAGCGGCAAGAGAAGGAGTGTGTATGATTACTTGGACAGAAGAACAGAACTATATCATCCGCTATGATCGACCGGCAAATCTGCTCGTTTCTGCCGCCGCCGGATCAGGGAAAACGGCTGTCCTCACAGAGCGCATCGTTCAGCGTGCGTTAGCAAAGAAAATCCGCCTTCCTCACCTTCTCGTCATGACGTTCACCGAGCTTGCGGCAAAACAGATGAAGCAGCGCATCGCAGCGCGTTTTCGCGAAGTGCGAAAAGAAGACGCCAACACGCTTTTGCAAGAACTCCCTCTCGCCCAGATTTCAACCGTGCACGCATTTTGCAATCAGGTGCTTTCCGCTCACCTAGACCGTTATGCAGGAAAAGACGGAAATCCGCTCTTAGAGCCGGGCTATCGCGTCGCCGATGAAACCTTGTCCAAAACACTGCTCGATCAATCTCTTGATAACGTCATATCGACATTAAACACCGGACTTGACGCCGTATTGAGAAAAACCGACCCGCACCTTTTGAATGAAAACGTCGCGCGCGGGTTGCCGGAAGAGGAGTCGCCCTCGCCTTTTATTCTCACAGGCGAAGATCGCACGGTTGATGCCTGGTATAAGGATTACCGTTCACTCTCTCTCGCCTTTGCACCGGGTCTTACCGACGTGCCCTTTCGCGAGGCTATCACATCAATGCTCCACCACCTGCACCATCTCCCTCATTACGAAAAACGGGCAACCGAGGCCGTAGAGCAACTCTTTGCCGTCGCGGAGGCGTTCCCTTCGGACGACATCACCGCCTTTTGGTGGGATCGCTTCGAAAATGCTTATGTCAACGCCAAATCGGCACTCGATGACTTGCGTCAGACAAGCATATATGCTTCTTTTCGTGAGCCGAAAACGAATCCGATCCGCCAGCTTAAGGCTGCCACCCTTGCGATGGAAAGCGTGATTGATCAGCTTTCAGGTCCGCATGACCGGACAGCCGAGCGCTGGGACGCCATCGCTCGCGCCGGCGCATCCCTCGACGAACTTAAATTCCCCCCTTACATGGCAAAATCCGCTAACGAGAGCATTCTGGAGCGCAACCGTTACCTTGTCCGATTCTGGCAAGACGTGCTTCCGCTCGCAGGGCTGATTTCAGACCGCACGCAGAGGACGGAACGCTTGAAACCTTATTTAGAAGGATTTCCGCCTGTTTTCACGATGTCGACAGAGGAACTTCGCCGCGATCTTCTCGACTCTTCTCGCGTGACGGCACGATTCATTGAGGTCGTACTCCTTGTCGATGCCGACTACAGAAAACGGCGCTTCAGCGACAACATCATTCTCTTCAGCGACATTGAACACGGTGCGCTCGCGCTTCTTGAACAGGAGGACATCGGCGCCCGTTACAGGAATCATTTCGACGAGATCTACGTCGATGAGTACCAGGACACGAGCAGCATTCAAGACGCCATCTTGGAAACTGTCGGTCGTGACAACGTCTTCATGGTCGGCGATGTCAAGCAGAGCATCTACCGCTTCCGCTATGCGAACCCAAAGCTTTTCACTGCGCTTGCGGACGCATCGGAACTCATTTCCCCCGAAAAGAAAACATCGACGGAGGAAACTATTCAAAATTCGCCTCCTGTCATTCCGGAACAAGAGTCATCAACAGAGAATATCATCCCAATAACATCTCAGGAAAAGCCTGAACATGAAACTGACCGGAATACACCGGCACCGGAGTCCTTTCTGAAGGCGGGAACAAAAAAGACCGGCTGCTCGACAACGACTCCTCACGAAGGAGCCGGATATCTGGCATTGCTCAGCCGAAATTTTCGCAGCCGTCCCGGCATCTTAGAGTTCATCAATGATTTTTTCAGTGCGTTCCTGACGCGTGAATCCGGCGACATCGAGTATGACGAGACGCAAACCATGACACCGGTCCGCCCGGTCTCGGAGAGCGACAAACCGCCGGTCGTTTTGTCTGTCGCTTGCATGACGGACGAAAACGAGGAAGATCTGGAGAATGATGATGAAAATGGCGATAAAGCACCCGATGCAGCCTCCGGTCTATCGCAAACGGAGCGCGACGACGCCGGCGTAACGGCCGACATACTTGCCCGTCCCGGTCTATCGCAAACGGAACGCGACAATGCAAGTACGACCGGCATGATTGCCCGCTCCGGTCTATCGCAGACGGAGCAGGAAGCTGTGATGGCAGCCGACATCATTCAAGACTTGCTCGCCAATGGCGCCGCGCCGGAATCCATAGCGGTGCTTTTACCGACGAACGACAATTGCCGCGTTTACGGCGATATCCTGAAGGCCTATCACATCCCCATCGTCACGCGCACCGGACCGGTATTCCCCGACAACCCGGTGACTCGTCAAGTCGAAGCCCTCCTTGCGCTTCTCGACAATCCGTTGCAGGATATCCCGCTGATCAACACGCTGATGGGTCCCTTTGTTCTCGAGCCATTCACGGAAGAAGAACTCGTGGAGCTTGCCGGCACGGCGACACTAGGTCAAGACGATTCGTCAGATGATATAGATAGAGAATTGGATCTGAATGTATTTTCAGAACATAAGGACTCAATCAAAAGTGTATTATCTCCGAGCGAAACAATAAAAACAGCAATGAAAGGAACGCAAAGTCATGACGCCGTCTCTAATGAAGTAGTGCCTGATCCGATGACATTAACTGTAAAAAATGAAATAAAAGCTGCCTTAATAGAGGCAGTGAGACTAGACCGCTTATTCAGTGAGCCCGGATCAGATCCGGGATTGGATTATTTGAAATACGAAACAGTTGATGTGCCATCCGAAAGCACCTTTCACTTAGAAGCTAGTGATATGCCGTCCGAGAGTATTCTTAACCTTGAATCTTGCGATGTGCCGTCCGAAAGCGCCTTTCACTTAGAAGCTAGCGATGTGTCGCCCGAAAGTATTCTTAACCTTGAATCTAGCGATGTGCCGCCCGAGAGCAACCTTTACATTGAATCAAAGGATGTGCCGTCTGAGAGCGCCTTTCACCTTGAATCTAAGGATGTGCCGTATGAGAGTATTCTTAACTTAGAATCTAGCGATGTGCCGTCCGAAAGCGCCTTTTACTTAGAAGCTAGCGACGTGTCGCCCGATAGCGCCCTCCACCTTGAAACAGGGAATGTGTCGTTTGAGAGAACTGTTCTTCTTGAATCTATGGACAAGGCGACCAAGATGATCGCGCTCAGGGCGGAACAGGAAAAAGAACGCTCTTTTCACCGTCGCTTCCAAGCTGTTGCCGAAGGAGAGGAGTCCATCTGTCAAACAATTGGCACAGACCTTTCTAAA
>JAAZJV010000202.1 GCA_012800135.1 Clostridiaceae bacterium
AAAAGTCGAAAAATTGGCCATTGGTTTCGCGCGAGTCATGTAAAAGTCAATTAACGCGAAAAAAGGACTGAAAACCGATTGGCTTAAAGTCCTCTCTCGTATCCATGCAGGGCATGCGGGCTTACGCCCTCAACGTTAAACCAGCTCAAGAATGACCATCGGCGCCGAATCACCGCGGCGTACGCCCGTCTTAATGATGCGCGTATAACCGCCCGGACGGTTGATGTAGCGTGGAGCAACATCGTTAAACAGGTAGTTGACTGTATTAACTTTCTTTCCGTCCTTATCTTTGATTTCAACGAGTGTCTTCATGATGCGGCGACGCGCTGCCAATCTTGCCGGTTGATCGACCTGTACGGTCTTGGTATCATCCTGACGCTCCACCACATCGTAGATACGGTTGTTTTTTGATGTGGCCGTGCGGAGCACCTTGCGGCCTTTGTCATCTAACTTGGCGGACGATACCCGGATCGTTTTCGTTGTAAAATTCGCCTGCTCTTTAACAGCCATGCGAATCACGTTCTCCGCGATACGCGCTGCTTCTTTCGCGCGCGTCTCTGTGGTCGTAACTTTTCCTTCCACAATCAGCGTCGTGACTAAATTTCTCAGCATGGACTTTCTAGCAGCCGTTTTTCGGCCTAATCTTCGATATCCGGCCATGGTGATATCCTCCTCCGGTTATTCCGTCTATTCATTTCTGAAAGAATCCTGATCTTGCTCCTCACCAGCCAGATACAGGTCGCGTTCAGATAGTTTTTCTTCGAGTTCAAGAAGGGACGTTGCCCCTAAATTGCGCACTTTGAGAAGCTCGTCACGCGATTTCGCGACGAGGTCGCCAACCGTATGGATGTCGGCACGCTTCAGCGAATTGAAAATGCGCGTAGAAAACTTCAGTTCCTCAATCGGCGCATCGTAAATGCTGTCCTTTTCCTCTTCGACAACCGGCAACATCTCTTCCTTTTCGGGCTTATCGCGCGTCATAGACATAAAAAGCTGCAAATGTCCGATCAAGATTTCCGCCGCTTTCATCAAGGCATCTTCCGCAGTGATCGTTCCGTCGGTCCATATTTCAAGCGTCAGTTTGTCGTAGTTCGTAACTTGACCGACCCGCGTGTCTTCGACGTGGAAGTTAACTTTGCGCACCGGCGTAAAAATCGCGTCAATCGGAATGACACCGATCGGCGCATTAGTGATCTTATTCTGGTCGGCGCTGACATAGCCAACACCTGCATTAAAAGTTAACCCCATAAAGAGCGGTCCCTCTCCGTTCATATGGGCAATCACAAGATCGGGATTCACAATCTCGAGTTCATCGCTTTGAATAAATTCACCAGCTGTCACAGGGCCCTTGTAGCCCGTTTCTTTGTTGATGAAAATAGTTTTCGGACCGGGAACATTCAGACGAGCACGAATCATTTTGATGTTCAAAATGATTTCAGTGACGTCTTCTATCACGCCGGGAATGGTCGAGTACTCCTGAAGAATACCCTCAATACGTACCGATGTGACGGCGCATCCCGGCAGTGAGGAAAGCAATACACGTCGCAACGCGTTGCCGATAGTCGTGCCGTACCCGCGCTCTAGCGGTTCAGCGACAAAGAGACCGTACGTTTCATCCTCGGAATGTGTTTTGTATTCAATGTTCATATTATTGGCTTCCATAGGTTTGACTCCCCTCGCCACCTTTTAGGCAAACTTATATGCTTACTTCGAATAAAGCTCGACAATCAGCGTCTCATCGACATCAAGATCGATCTCGTCGCGTTCCGGCATTCTCAAAACGCTTCCCTTGAGATGATCGATATCCGCTGAAAGCCAAGCAGGCACAATGGTGTTCGGCAAGTCATCAAAAGCCTTCGTCTTTCGTGAATTTTCACGAACAGCTATTTCATCGCCTTCATTTAGGCGCATGGAAGGAATACTCGCGCGGCGACCGTTGACATTGATATGTCCATGATTAACAAGCTGGCGCGCTTGGGCACGGGTATCAGCTAAACCTAGCCGGTAAACGATGTTGTCAAGACGCAATTCAAGCAGTTTCAAAAGGTTTTCACCGGTTTTCCCCGGCATTTTTGTCGCATGTTCGTAAGTATTGCGGAACTGTCGTTCCAGCACGCCGTACACAAACTTTGCCGTCTGTTTGGCGCGCATCTGACGCCCATAGTCGCCTTCTTTCCTGCGTTGACGGCCACCCGGGTTACGGTTCGATTTTTTATGGATGCCAAGCATCTGCGGCGCGACACCAAGGGAGCGCGCGCGTTTTAAGATGGGCGATCTGTCTCTTGCCATTCTATTTTCTCCTCTTAGACTCTACGGCGCTTCGGGGGACGGCAGCCGTTGTGCGGGATAGGGGTTACGTCTTTGATCAAAACGACGTCAAGTCCGCTTGTCGCAAGCGCGCGTATGGCAGACTCGCGACCCGATCCGGGTCCGCGCACATACACTTCTACCGTTTTCATGCCGTGTTCTACTGCTTTACGGCCGGCTTCCTCAGCTGCAAGCTGAGCTGCAAAAGGCGTTCCCTTCCGAGATCCTTTCATGCCTTGAGCACCCGAGCTGGACCAGGAAATCACATTACCCGCCGGATCCGTAATTGTCACAATCGTGTTATTAAAGGACGATTGGATATGTGCCGCGCCTTTTTCAACATTTTTTCGGTCGCGCCTTCTTGTTCTTGCAACCGGTCGTCTTCTACTGGCCATATTCCGTCCTCCTTATCTCTTCTTCTTAGCAGCAGTCCGTCTCGGACCCTTGCGTGTGCGTGCATTGGTCTTCGTCCGCTGTCCGCGAACGGGCATACCGAGACGATGGCGGCGGCCGCGGTAGCATCCAATCTCAGATAGACGCTTAATATTCATCGCGGTATCACGACGCAAATCGCCTTCGACTCTGTAGTTGTGATCGATTTGCTCACGAATTTTTGAAACTTCATCATCCGTCAAATCGCGTACGCGTGTAGCAGGATCAACACCACATGCTCCGAGAATTTCAGCGGCTCTTGCGCGGCCGATCCCGTATATAGCAGTGAGCCCGATATCTACGCGTTTATCATTGGGTAAATCCACCCCGGCAATACGTGCCATTTACTACCTCCATCGTATTCAGAGTTTAATGATCCATCATTATGGTGAGAATGGGTCCCTTGTCTATACACAAGAAAACCCGACCGACGCGGTCACAAGATCGCACGATCTTTTCTTAGCCCTGACGCTGCTTATGTTTCGGATCGCTGCAAATCACCATCACGCGTCCATGACGCTTGATGACCCTGCATTTTTCACAAATCCGTTTTACAGAAGCTCTCACTTTCATGGTCTTTCTCCTTTGTGCCTATTGTCAAATGGCGCACAGCTAATCATTTTACCGTTGCTGTGACCTATTTTCAAGTCCTTCTTCTATTTAGACCGCCATGTTATGCGGCCACGGTTAAGATCATAAGGCGATAACTCAACAGTTACATGATCCCCTGTTAGGATTTTGATGTAATTCTGGCGCAGTTTGCCTGAAATATGCGCAATCACCTCGTGACCATTTTCAAGACGAACACGGAAAACCGCATTCGGCATTGTATCTACCACAAGTCCTTTGACTTCTATGGCTTCTTCTTTTGGCATCCTGTCCTCCGTTTAAGTATCCACCCATCATCGGGTGCTTCAGTTGCTATGTGCACATGCGATTGACCGATTCTACTATGATTTCTTCCCGTCTCTATCTTCTGATAACAACTATTATTGTGTCACTTATTGTGTCGTTGTTTACGTCATCGCTTTCTAGTTGCGTATCGGTTTCAGCGCTTTTGAAAAGGATTCAAAAGTTTCCGAATCATCGTGTCACGTTCTCTCACGCACGGTGTATCTCTCATTACGTCGTCAAATGCCGATGCCGGAAGCGCGCAGCCGATCACGCGCAAGTGCTTCCGATTCTTTTTCTTCGTGTTCATGAGACCGCGCGTCGCGCCGTCGGCTATTATAACGCGCTCTACGCCGTCATCTTCAATTACAATATAGATGTGACCACGGTCACGACCGGCTCGAGATCGAACAACCGTTCCCGGAAGAAGCCTACCGCGGTCGTCGAGGCCGGTCATCATAGCGTGAGAATGTCCACGCCGTCTTCCGTAATCGCCAGCGTATTCTCATAATGAGCAGCCGGAAGACCGTCTGCAGTCAAGATGGTCCAGCCGTTGTCTGCGACATTGATATGCCGACTTCCCAGTGTGACCATCGGTTCTAGCGCAAACGTCATGCCCGGACGAATGCGAAGGCCGCGCCCGCGTCTGCCATAGTTTGGCACGTCGGGATCTTCATGCAGTTCATAACCGACACCGTGACCCGAAAGTTCACGCACGACGCCAAAGCCGTGCGCCTCACACAATGTCTGGACAGCCGCACCGACATCGCCTAGGCGTTTGCCTGCCCGCACTTCCTTCAAACCCTCAAAAAAAGCTTGTTCCGTCACTTCCACGAGTTCGCGCACACGAGGATCAACATTCCCGATGATATACGTGCGAGCCGCATCGGTATGAAAGCCGTCGAGGCAAGCACAGACATCTAACGAGACGATCATACCTTCCTCAAGGACTTTCGTCTCGCTCGGAAACCCGTGCACGATTTCATCGTCCACAGAAATACACGTTGCCGTAGGAAACGGCGTCGGACCGCCGGACTCGTAACCGAGGCACGACGGAATCGCACCGGCCTCTACGATGAGGTCGTGAGCAACACGATCAATCGTTGCCGTTGAAACACCTGGCCGCATCATCGGCGCAACCGTCTCAAAAACGCGTTTCAGAATCGAGCCTGATGCACGCATTTTTTCGATATCCGCCTTTGATTTAAGCCGAATCACAGCGAAAACTTCTCCTCAATGAGTTCAAACATCTCGCGACGTGTCTCGTCCGTCAGTTCACTGATAGGGAAAGAAACTCGTTTCCCCTGTTTCTGGTAATAGTCCAGCAAAGGATCCGCCTGATCGTGATATTCTTTCAGGCGCTTCATGAACGTTTCTTCCGTGTCATCAGAGCGCTGGATCAGCTTGCCGTTACAATAATCGCAGATGCCCTCAACCTTGGGTCGCATGGCAGCGGTTTTCAGGTTGTAAGGCTGGCCGCAATCACTGCATACTCGGCGGAACACAATGCGGTCGATGAGAATTTGCTCGTCGACATCGAGATCGATAACAAGATCGAGCGATTTGCCGTGGCGCTCAAGAATGACGTCAAGCGCCTCGGCCTGAGGAAGTGTGCGCGGAAAACCGTCAAAAACAAACCCATCCGCAGCGTCACCTTCTGTCAACAAATCGTCGACCATTCCGATCACGATGTCATCCGGGACAAGTGCACCGCGATCCATGTAGCTGCCGATCTTACGGGCGAGCGGCGTGTCCTTCTCGCGAACCTTTCGAAGAAGATCTCCCGTTGACAAGTGCTCAAGCGCATACTTTTCGGTGATGATCTTCGACCAAGTGCCCTTTCCGCTGGCAGGGGCACCCATTAATACAATACGTTTCTCTTTTTTCATCAGTCAAGAAATCCTTTGTAGTGGCGCATCAACATCTGGGCCTCAAGCTGCGTCACGATATCCATGGCAACACCGACCAGGATGAGTACTGCCGTACCGCCAAACCAGATACCCTGCATGCCGGTGACTAAGCCGAGCAAAGAAGGGGTGAGGACGATGACGATCAAAAAGACCGACTCGACCCAGTTCAGGTGTCTAGCCGTACGACCAATGAATTCCGCCGTCGGGCGTCCGGCACGAATTCCCAATATGTAGCCGCCGTTCTTTTGCATGTTTCGGGCGACTTCAAGCGGGTTGAAACTTATCATCGCGTAGAAAAAGGTGAACGCGATAATCAGCAAAGCGTATACAACATAGTAGAGCGGGTTGGAATTGAAATTCATCAACCACTGAGCAAATTTGCCCTGCGACCCCGTCATTGACGCAATCGTTGACGGCACCATCAAAAGCGACATGGCAAAAATGACCGGCAAGACACCGGACTGATTCACCTTGATGGGCAGATAGGTGCTTTGACCGCCGTATACTTTGCGACCAACAACGCGCTTTGTGTATTGCACAGGAATGCGTCGTTCCGCACTCTGAACGAATACGACGAAAGCGATGAGCACAACAAATAGCGCCAACACGATCAGCAAGAAGAGAATCGCAAGCACGATGCTCCTCACCGCCGTGATGTTCTGGAAATAAACGAAGATTCGCGACGCGTACCCGGGAAGGCTGCTGGCAATACCGATGAAGATAATCAAGGATATGCCGTTGCCGACACCGCGCTGATCGATCTGTTCTCCAAGCCACATCACAAAAGCCGCTCCTGCCGCAAAGCTGATGATAACCACGACGAGGCTGAGCCACTCCGGAATACCCGGCGTTGTCACACCGCGCGTCAAGAGCGCGTAAGATGTCGCCATCACAAGCCCCAGTCCCAATGTGACGTAGCGCGTGATTTTTTTAATCTTTTTCTGACCTTCGTCGCCTTCCTTGGAAAGCCGCTCAAGCGCCGGAATAGCAAACGTCAGAAGCTGCATAATAATGGACGCGTTGATGTACGGTGATACGCCGAGCGCCAACACAGAGACGGACTTAAACGCGCCGCCCGAGATGATGTCAAGGAACTGTCCCAACTGGCCGAAACGGTCGACGAGCGCCGAAAAGGCCGCCGCATCAATCATAGGAGTGGGAACCGCTACACCGAAACGATAAATCAGAATGGCAAAGAACGTAAATACCATCTTCTTGCGAAGATCCGGTATTTTCCAAGCATTCATCATGGTCTGAAACATACCGCCCATTTCAGATCACCTCGCAACTTCCGCCTGCCTTCTCAATTTTCTCTTTTGCGGAGGCAGTAAAGACCTTAGCTTTGACGTCAAGCTTCTTAGAAAGCTCTCCCTTGCCTAGGATCTTGAGGCCGTCGCAAGCGGCGGACACTTTGATCACTCCGGCTTCCTCAAGCGTCTTAAGCGTCACTTCCGATCCTTCTTCCATGCGCATAAGTTCACTGACGTTAATCGTCACGTATTGCTTCTTAAAGCGTTTATTCGTAAAGCCGCGTTTCGGCAAACGCCGGTACAACGGCATCTGACCACCCTCAAACTGAGGACGCACTCCGCCTCCGGATCTGGATTTCTGACCCTTCTGGCCACGTCCGGATGTTTTACCTCTGCCGGAACCATAACCGCGGCCGACACGCACAGCTCGCTTACGCGATCCCGGCGTGGGTGAAAGTTCATTAATCTTCATCGCTTTCTCCTTCTACTTCTTCAGCGACCACGAGGTGGCGCACCTTATGGATCATGCCGCGGATAGCTTTATTATCCGGCTGAATAACCGTATGGCCGATCTTGCGAAGTCCGAGCGCATGCACCGTAGCGACTTGATCTTTCCTGGCACTGTTCGTGCTTCTAAGGAGCGTAATTCTTAATTGAGCCATACTCTTACCCCTCCTTATAAAATCTCGTGCTTGCTCTTGCCGCGGATTTCAGCGACCTGCTCAAGCGTACGAAGGGATTTCAAACCCTCAAATGCCGCGTTAACAATATTGTTCGGATTCGCGCTGCCAAGAGATTTCGTACGAATATCTTGGATGCCTGCAAGTTCACAGACCGCGCGCAGCGTACTGCCCGCAATGACACCCGTACCTGCGGCGGCAGGCTTAAGAAGCACTTTCGCGGCACCGAATTTCCCTACGACTTGATAGGGAATGGTGCTCTTATACGTAGCGACCGTGATCATGTTCTTTTTCGCCGCTTCAACGCCTTTGCGGATCGCCTCGGGAATCTCGATCGATTTACCAAGTCCCTTACCTACACGACCTTTGCCGTCACCGACGATCACCAACGCGACAAAGCGCGGGTTGCGTCCGCCTTTAACAGTCTTGGCGACGCGGCTGATATTGATGACACGCTCTTGAAGCTCGTTCTCCCGATCACGATCATCGCGACGGTCGCGTTCACGGCGGTCACCGCGACCGCGGCGTCCGCGTCCGGAACGCTCTTCTCTGCCTTCACGGTTGTCACGATTGTCACGATTAAAATTCTTACTCATGTGCTTCTTTCTCCTCAAAAGATCAATCCGGCTTCACGCGCGGCATCGGCCAACGCGGCGACACGGCCGTGGTAGTCATAACCGCCGCGATCAAACACGACGTTTTGAATTCCTTTTTTGAGCGCACGTTCAGCCACTTGTTTGCCGACCGCTTTTGCCGCTTCAATGTTGCCGCCGTTTTTCAGCGTCTCACGAAGCTCCGGGTCAAGTGAAGAAGCCGCAACTAGCGTATGATGTTCTTCATCATTGATGATCTGCGCGTAGATATGCGAAGCGCTTCTAAATACGCAAAGTCTCGGTCGCTCAGCGGTTCCCGACATCACTTTTCGAATACGGGCATGACGACGCTGGCGCATAAAATTGCGTGATGGTTTCTTAATCATGGTTTACCCTCCCTTTACGCCGGATTTACCGACCTTGAGTCTCAATACCTCACCGGCATAGCGAACACCGCTGCCCTTATAAGGATTGGGGGGACGGGACGCTCTGATTTTGGCAGCCAGTTCACCGACGAGCTGTTTATCTGCGCCGCGCACTGAAATTCGAGTCGGCCTCGGAACTTCAAAGGTAATCCCCGCAGGCGGATCAAATACGACCGGATGCGAGTATCCCAGATACATCACAAGCTTGCTGCCGTCTAATTCCGCGCGATAACCCACACCGACGATTTCAAGGTTCCTCGAAAATCCATGGTTTAATCCGTGAACCATATTGTTGATTAGTGAACGGGTCAAGCCGTGCAATGAGCGCAACTCGCGTGAGTCATTCTCACGCGTCACGAGGATCTGATGATCCTCCACGACGACGTGAATGCCGTCATGTAATTTTTCCTCAAGGGAGGCGTCACCTTTACTGACTTTGATGACGTCGTCGCCGATCTCTACTTTCGTCCCTTCGGGCAAAGAAATCGGCATTCTTCCAATTCTGGACATAAGTCTCTCCTGCTCTTTAGATTGCGGGCAAAAGCCCATTTCAGAGTGTCGTGCGATCGATTACCATACGTAGGCGAGCACTTCGCCGCCGACGGATGCCCGACGCGCGTATTTATCTGTCATCACGCCCTTTGATGTAGAAAGAATGGCAATGCCGAGTCCTCTTTGGACTCGGGGCAAATTCTCTACATCGGCATAGACGCGAAGTCCCGGCTTGGAAATCCGCTTAATACCCGTGATGACCGGTTTGCTGCCGTAATATTTCATCGTGACCGTCAACACACCCTGCTTGCCGTCCTCACGATAAGTCACCTTCTCAATGTAGCCTTCGTCTACGAGGATATCGGCGATGGCGCGCTTGATCTTGGAAGCGGGAATTTCACATGTGGCTTTGCCGGCTCTTCCGGCGTTACGGATGCGTGTTAGCATGTCCGCGATAGGATCCGTGATCTGCATGCTGTTCCTCCTTCTTTACCAGCTGGCCTTGCGCACACCGGGAATTTCTCCCCGATACGCGAGCTTGCGAAAACAGATACGACAAACACCGAATTTGCGCATATAAGCGCGCGGGCGTCCGCAAAGCTGGCAACGGTTTTTCTTCCGAGTTGAATATTTAGGTTCACGCTGTGCTTTCATGATTTGCGATTTTTTTGCCATGGTCTC
Source organism: Clostridiaceae bacterium (assembly GCA_012800135.1). Lineage (GTDB taxonomy): Bacteria > Bacillota > Clostridia > Saccharofermentanales > DTU023 > UBA4923. Next base: position 9,662 of record JAAZJV010000202.1, read on the forward strand.
TCCTCCCTATTACCTTCTGAACGGCATGCCGAGTGCGCTCAAGAGCGCTTTCGCTTCTTCATCGGTTTCCGCCGTCGTCACGATAACAATATCGAGACCTCGAATCTGGTCGATGCTGTCGTACTCGATTTCGGGGAAAATCAGTTGCTCGCGTGCACCCATGGCATAATTGCCGTGCCCGTCGAACGAATTCGGGTTCGCACCACGAAAGTCGCGAACACGGGGCAATGCGATACTAATCAATTTGTCCAAGAACGCGTACATGCGTTGACCGCGCATGGTGACCTTCACCCCATTCTTCATACCCTTGCGGATTTTGAAGTTGGCGACAGATTTGCGCGCGTACGTCACAATCGCTTTCTGGCCTGCAATGGTCGTCAAATCCTGAATGGCACCCTCAACGACTTTCGGGTTTTCGCGTGTGTTACCGACGCCCATATTAAGGACGATCTTCTCAAGTCGGGGAACTTGCATAACCGAAGTGTAGTTGAATTGCTTCATCAGCTCATCGACGACTTCATTTTTGTAGTGATCATAAAGTCTGCTCATGCGTCACCCTTCTTTCCTTCGTC
>JAAZJV010000203.1 GCA_012800135.1 Clostridiaceae bacterium
ATTCAGGGTATAATGACATGGTGCATAAATTATTGATACGGAGTAATTAAACATGATTGATATTGATGATGCTTCAAAGCTTACGGCAAGTGAGGCGCGCTACGATGAGTTAACGCGTCAGTTAGCGGATGTCAGCATCATGCAAGATCAGGCGCGTTACATCGCGTTGGCAAAAGAGCACGCGTCGTTGACGCCGCTCGTTACCAATATAAAAAGTTGGCGCAGCGTGATGACGGAGATTCGCGAAAATGAAGAACTTTTGCAAGAATCAGACGATGCGGAATTGACGGAGCTTTTGCGAGAGGAAATCAATCGCCTTGAACAAATGTCGGAAGAGCTCGAACAATCGATTCGATCAGAACTTGAACCTAAAGATCCCAACGATGAACGCAACGTCATCATCGAAATTCGCGCGGGCACAGGCGGTGATGAGGCGGCGCTCTTCGCGGCCGATCTTTACCGTATGTACGCTGCATATGCTGAGGCGCGCGGATGGCCCGTTGAGATCGTAGATTACAACGAAACGGAGCTCAATGGGTATAAAGAAATAGTTTTCAGTGTAGAAGGCAGGGGTGCCTACAGTCGTTTAAAGTACGAAAGCGGCGCACACCGTGTACAGCGCGTTCCCGTCACGGAAACGGGCGGACGCATTCACACGTCGGCCGTCACAGTGGCCGTCTTGCCTGAAGTAGATGAAGTCGATTATGAGATCGATCCGAAGGATCTTCAAATCGATACGTACCGCGCTTCGGGTGCCGGCGGACAGCATGTCAACAAGACGAGTTCTGCGATACGGATTACGCATTTGCCGACAGGTGTTGTCGTGACGTGTCAGGATCAGCGTTCTCAATTCAAAAATAAGGACAAGGCTATGGCGCATTTGCGCTCGAAGTTACAAGCGATGGCAGAACAGGAACAAGCTGACGCCATAGCAAGTGAACGCAAAAGTCAAATCGGTTCCGGCGACCGAAGTGAACGCATTCGCACATATAACTTCCCTCAATCGCGCGTGACGGACCATCGGATCGGCCTGACGTTGTACAAATTGGAACGTATTCTTCTAGGAGATTTGGATGAGATTATCGAGGCGTTGCAACTGGCAGAGCATGAGGCGGCGCTCAAAGAGTGAGGTTTGATGAATGAAAACGCAAGTGATTCAAGTGTATCATCCGATCGATCCTTGCGCATTTAATGAACCGGGACGCGCTCTTCGCGAAGGACAAATTGTGGCGTTTCCGACGGAAACAGTGTATGGCCTTGGTGCTTCCGCTCTTCTCCCGGAGGCCGTTCTTACGATCTTTCGGTTGAAGGGAAGACCGGCCGACAATCCGCTGATTGTTCATCTTGCGTCAAAAGAGGATGTTCAACATGCGGCCGTTCAGATTCCGCCTGTTTTTCATGTGTTGTACGATGCTTTTTCTCCCGGCCCCGTGACGTATGTCATGTTGCGCAACACGGATACGATCCCTGACGAAGTATGTCGGTTGTCGACAGTGGCTGTCAGGTTTCCTTCCCAAGTCGCGGCAAGAGCGCTGATCGAAGCGGCGGGAGTTCCGATTGTAGCCCCTTCGGCCAATATTTCCGGCAAACCAAGTCCGACGCGTGCAACGCATGTACTGCAGGATTTTGACGGTAAGATTCCGTATGTCATTGATGATGGTTCATGCGAGGTTGGCGTAGAATCGACGGTACTCGATATTTTGAGTGATCCAATCAGGATTCTTCGCCCCGGATTTGTAACCGCTGAAATGATCTATGAAAGAACGGGACTTCGTGTCGTCTCATGGCATGAACAACCGGAAGACGGCGAGAAGGATTTCCCGCAAGCACCCGGAATGAAGTACCGGCATTACGCACCCTCTGCACGTGTTATTATCGTCATGCCGCGCGCTGACGAGACGTTAGATAAGACGTTCGCCGATACCCTCGAAATGCACCAAATTGAGAAGCCGGCCATTTTTACGGGAGATCGCACGTGGCGCGCGCTTACTGAACGACTTGGCGGGGACACAGCCGATACACTATTGCCTTACACCTATGATGGCGAACACGATATAAAGCAGGCGACGCACAGTCTTTTTGATGCGTTGCGCACGTTTGATGATCAAAATGTGGAGGCGATTTTTGCGGAAGGATTCTCGGAACCTGAGGCGGCAGGTTATATGGATCGTCTGAAGCGGGCAGCGACAGGCGTGGCTGAGGAAGAATCGATCAACTCTTTGCGCCAGATTCTCTTTCTTTGTACGGGCAATACGTGCCGCAGTCCGATCGCGGAAGCACTGTTCAATGACCGGAAGATCAACGGGTGGAAAGCTGTATCTGCAGGACTGGCCGCTTATCCCGGGATGTTGATATCGCCGCGATCAGCCGAAGTGTTGCATGAGTGGGGCATTGATGCGGACACGCACCGATCACAACCGATCGATGATCACCTGATGGAAACAACCGATTTGGTTGTTACAATGACAGATGCGCACAGAGACATCTTAGCGCGTCTTTATCCTGATCGGAAAGATGACATCGTGTCGTATTCTGTGTTTACGAAAGATGGACGGGATATTGATGATCCCTATGGTTTCTCGCTTGCGTCCTATCGCTCGACGCGTGATCGCATTCAAGAAGGGCTTGATCACTTGCTGGAGGAACTCCGGAAACGGTACTGATACACGATGTTCTAGTACACATTTGCAGACATAAGAGCATATCGACATTACGGATTATCACTTTGTGAAGCTAATTGCGTGCCGCGCA
>JAAZJV010000204.1 GCA_012800135.1 Clostridiaceae bacterium
CAAAAGCCCAATTGACGGCACACATCTTGCGTTTTGTGCGCAGGCCACAGAGCAAGATGTCGATGATGCGGTAACTGCCGCTTGGAAAGCCTTTGAGAGTTGGAAAAAAACAACTCCCGCAGAAAGAGCTGCTATTTTGAATAAAATAGCCGATGTCATTGATGAGAATAAAGAATGGCTCGCCGAAGTCGAAACAAGAGATAACGGAAAACCGATTCGTGAAACCCTTGCCATCGACATTCCCTACAGTGTCGAACATTTCAGGTATTTTGCCGGTTGCATTCTCGCTGAAGAGGGTCAAGCCTCAGTTTTAGGCGAAACTTTCCTCTCATTGATTTTAAGAGAGCCGATCGGTGTTGTCGGACAGATCGTACCTTGGAACTTCCCGTTTTTGATGGCCGCTTGGAAACTTGCACCGGTCATAGCAGCCGGCGATTGCACCGTTTTCAAACCTTCAAGCGCGACGTCGCTTTCAGTTCTTGAATTTGCCAGACTGATCGACGGTATTTTGCCGAACGGCGTTTTCAACATCGTAACCGGAGCCGGATCAACAACCGGACAGTACATGCTCGAGCACAAAGGTTTCAGAAAACTCGCCTTCACAGGTTCGACCGAGGTCGGAAGAAGCGTGGGGCTGGCCGCAGCTGAAAGACTCATCCCTTCCACCCTCGAACTCGGAGGAAAGAGCGCCAATATTTACTTTGATGACTGCGATTTCGATCAAGCCATTGACGGCGCTCAACTGGGCATTTTATTCAATCAGGGACAGGTTTGTTGCGCAGGCAGCAGAATTTTTGTTCAGGATACGTTCTACGATAAGTTCGTCGATGCTTTGGTCAAAGCATTCAACGCCGTCAAGGTTGGTTCCCCGCTTGACCTGGAAACGCAGATGGGCTCGCAAATCAATCGAGGACAGCTCAAGAAAATTTTAGACTATATCGAAATAGGTAAAGCAGAAGGAGCGACCGTCGCTTGCGGCGGCTATAAGATTGATGAAGGCGAACTCGCAAAAGGAAGCTTCATGAGACCGACCTTGCTGACGAATGTCACAAACGATATGCGCGTCGCTCAAGAAGAAATCTTCGGACCTGTTGCCTGCGTCATCAAGTTCCATGACGAACAAGAAGTCGTTAAAATGGCAAATGATTCGGTTTACGGACTCGGCGGCGCGGTTTGGACAAAAGACATCGCGAGAGCGATTCGTGTGGCACGCAACATCGAAACGGGACGCATGTGGGTCAACACATACAACCAGATTCCCGCTCACAGCCCATTCGGAGGATACAAGGAGTCCGGAATCGGCAGAGAAACACACAAGATGATTCTTGAGCACTATACGCAAAAGAAGAACATCATGATTAACCTGAGCTACGATCCAAGCGGATTCTATCCGAAGAAGTATTGAGAAGAAGTATTAAAGTGAAACAAGATAGAAAATGCTATAGCTTCAAATGTGATCGATATCCTAAGTGCGCCGTGGCCGCCGGAAGCTGTTGCAGCATAGGTGAGGACGCTTACGGGGAAGATAGAATAATCAAGGACAGTGAATGCTTTGATAAAAAAACGTACCCGCTATTCGTTCCAAAAAAATAATCCGAACGCCTCCGGCTTAGGTAAAACGACGTAAGAAATTGAAACCAAATCTAGGACGTAAAGGACGCTTCCGCCCAGTCTAACTAGAAGGAAGCGTCCTTTTTGATTTAGAATCCTATGGTCTGTAATACCCGACTGATATACGTTTTCGCATGAGCATTGGAAAACTTGATATGGATATGTTGTTTGAGCAGAGAAAGAAGAATTTGAATGAGCATGAAGAAGATAATAATTTCAGTATTTCTAGTAATAATATTGACGACAAGCCTTACTCTTATGTCATGTAAAAACACACTACCAGAGCAAACAGAGTTATAGACTACTGCGATTGAGATAACTACTGTTGAAACAAAGCCTTATACAGAAGCTACTCAAGCTAAGATAATTACAACTGAGACAACACTTACCGAAGCTCCAACAGAAAGCTCTACGACTCTTGAAAGTTCTAGCACCGAGGTAACTGAAACAAGCGTAACAACAGCTAAAACAACCACAATAAGCACTATAACAACTCATCCGAAGACTACATCTGTTAATACGACTAA
>JAAZJV010000205.1 GCA_012800135.1 Clostridiaceae bacterium
ATTCCTAACGTTTACGCCGCCGGCGACTGTGCCGTCATGGACGGCATCTGGTTTGGTCTCTGGCCTGTTTCCGTAAAAGAGGGGAAAGCGGCAGGCACTAATGCCGCAGGCGGCGATGAAATCTGTGTGATTCCGACACCGCCCTATCTTGTCAACACGATGGAAACACGCGTTGCTTCGGCAGGCATCATTGACCCGGAAGATGAATCCATCATTTCGCAGATTCAGGTTGATGAAGCGCAACTTAATTATGATCGCCGAAACTTTAAAGAAGGAGCGCTTGTTGGATACGTGCTTTTAGGCAACACGACACCGTTCTCTATGCTGAGCCGCGAACTGCAGTATAACGAAGACTAGGTTTTCCGCAGGCAGGCGTGCTCCTCTCGGGCGGGAAACGCTCAATGCGAATTATCAGTAAAAAAGTACAGCTATTCGATCCGTGAGAGATCAGAAGGCAACGCCAACAAAAAGCACGCCATCGTGACCGAGGAGGGCGTGCTTTTTTGTTGAGGTTCATGCTGTCGGAGAAGACCCAGATGCCTAGGTTCTATCGGCGTCGACGTCTCCAAATGCCGCACGTCAGAACCGCGGTTGCGGACGCTTAGGGGCGCTTAGGTTCTGCGCCAGGTGCGCGGGGCAAAAAGCACGATGATCGGGAGAATTTCAAGACGCCCCATGATCATGCCGATGCTCAGAGCGATCTTTGAAAGATCGGAAAGAAAAGCGTACGAACCGGTTGGCCCGACTAAGTGCACGCCCGGACCGATATTGTTAAAGGTCGCGGTAACTGCGCTGAATGCTGTCGGGAAGTCGGGTGCGGACAGCGAGACGATGCCCAAAAGCACAATAAAAACGAGGCAATAAATCGTTAAGTATTCGTAGAGCATCATTTTCAATTCGTTGCCAATCACTTTTCGCTCAAATCGAAGCGGCAGCTTGCGGTTGGGACTCAAGTTTTTTCTAAACGTAAGAACGGATGATTTGATGTATATAGCTGAGCGACTAACTTTGAGTCCGCCTGCTGTTGAACCGGCCATGCCCCCGATGAACATCAGGATGAGCAAGACAACGATGGAAAAAAGCGGCCAGTTGTCATAGTTGCAGTTCGTATAGCCCGTCGTTGTAATAATAGATGACACGGTGAAGAAGACTTCGCGAAGTTGTGTCGCAAACGATGTATAAAGATGGCGCGTATTGATCAAGATAGCGACGACGGCGGCGGTGATGAAGCCGAAATACCAGCGGAGCTCTTCGTTCTGAAATACTGTTCGGAATTGACGACAAAGCAAAGCGTAGTACAAATTAAAATTCACACCGAACAAGAGCATACCTACACCAAGCACGTATTGCAGATAGGGACTCTGGTAGTACGCAATTGAATTGGATTTGATGCCGAAGCCGCCGGTGCCTGCCGTGCCGAACGCATGCAAGAATGAGTCGAAAACGGGCATGCGTCCCGCAATTAGGAGCACGATTAAGATCGCCGTCATGACGAAGTATATGCCGTAAAGGATGCGAGCTGTGCTTCGGATACGAGAATGCAGTTTGCCAAACGTAGGACCGGGCACTTCGGCCTTCATAATGAAAACACTGTCAGAACTAATGCGGGGCATGATCGCCAACACAAACACGAGAACTCCCATGCCTCCAATCAGATGTGTAAAGGAGCGCCAGAACAGCTGGGAGTGAGGGAGCAGCTCCAGCTGAGACAGCACGGATGCGCCTGTCGTTGTAAAACCGGAGGACGCTTCAAAGAAGGCGTCGATGACAGATGGAATCGACCCCGAAAGGACGAACGGCAGGCTGCCGATAAACGAGAACAAAATCCACGTAGCGCCGACAATGACGAATCCTTCTCTCATGAAAAAATCTTGATTTTTTGGTCGTTTGCTGGACATAACAAGACTTGCAAGAACACAAATCCCGATCGGCACGAGAAAGGGATAAACACCTGCCCACCCCTCGCCGTAATACAGCGCGACAATGATTGACGGCACCATCAACAAAGAGGTCACAAAAAGAATTTTTCCAAGGACATGGCGAACCAGCGCGTAATTCATAAGTCGTCCTTTGCGTTATTCAAGGATATCCGTGATATCGCGGATATCGGGGCGTGTCGTCACCACAAGAACGTCGTCGCCCGCTCGGATCTCATCGTTTCCGGCGGGAAACAGAACCTCGTCTTCGCGCATGATGCATAGAATTAACACACCGGATTTTATTTTCATCTGATAAAGCTGTCTCTCGCAGGCCTCGATTGTATTGGTGATGTGGAATTGAATCACTTGAACGCGTCCGCCTGACAGGCGGTAGAAAGCGTCGATATCCGCCCCCTCCGTGTTTTCCATGGAACGCACGAAGCGGATAATCTGATCTGCGATCAGTCGGTGCGGTGTGATGATCGACTGAAGTCCGACGTTCGAAAGGAGTTTCAATAGATTTGTGCGATTGACTTTAGTAATAGTTTTTGCGACTCCTTCATGGTGTGCGTAAATGGAGATGAGGATGTTTTCCTCGTCTACGCCGGTCAGCGCAATGACGACGTCGTAATGGTGCACGCGTTCTTCGCGTAAAATCTCTTGATCGGTGCCGTCCTCCCAGATGACTTCAACGCGCGGGAAATCGCCGGCGAGCCGTTCAGCTTGAGATTCATTTTGTTCAATGACCTTGACGCGCATTTGCATTTTTTCAAGTCGTGGGAGAAGATAGCGAGTCACGCGTCCGCCGCCCACTATTAGCGCCGATTGCGGGCGCTTCACGTGCGGTAAGTCATGACGGCAAAACGCGCGAATCTCGGAGGGGAGCCCTGTGAGGTAGAGACGATCGCCTGCCTTCAACACAACATCGCCTCTTGGGATCATGACGCTGTCATTGCGCTCGATGATGCCTATCAGAACATTGCCGTGCTGGCGGCCGATTTCCTTGAGACTCATTCCGTCATAGATCGAGTTTTCAGGAAGTTCGACATCGACAATGTAAAGGCGACCGTCATTGAAGCTATCTACACCGAGTGCGTGAGGAAAATGCATCATGTTTTCGATGGCGCGTGCCGCCACGAAGTCGGGGTTGATCATCAGATTGATGCCGAGAGATTCGCGAAGGAAGTTCATCTGAAGCGAGTACTCCGGGCTTCGAACGCGGGCGACAACGTATCGTGCGCCAATTTTCTTCGCCGTGATAGCGGCAATAATATTGACTTCGTCATCCGGCGTGACAGCGATGAAAATATCGCACGTAGCGACACCGGCTTCCAGCTGAATCTCAAGCAGGGCGCCGTTGCCGACAACGCCGGAAAGATCTGCGGCATTTACCATTTGCTCGATGCGCTTCGTACTCGTGTCTATGACGGCGACGTGGTGGTCTTCTGCGCATAAATCACGGCACAGCGTCTCGCCTAGCTTTCCTGCACCGCACACGACTATATCCATTCGACGGATCCTCCGCTTTCCGGCATGACCGATAACCGACAGTGTTTTGAGCATGTAGCAAACTTGACTTGCGTCGGATCGGATTTCTATTATTCATATTACCGCAAAAAGAAAGCGGATCCTATATGGCAGATTGGAGTGTCTTTTAGCGTGTCATAGGGTTTATTAATGGACAGAATCATTATTGTCCTCTAAAATCAGAAGACCGTATGATACGGTGATTTCCCGTAAAAGGTAGATGTCATGGCAGAAAAACAAAACGACGAACGAGAAAAAGAAGAACAAAAACAAGACCAAGAACTCGAGGTTCAGCGTCAGCTGCCCAATGCTTTGAAATTTCGGAAGACGACGCGACGCCGCACTCATCGTCCTGCACGGACGGACGGTACGCTGCCGTTGATCCCGATGCGCGGACTGGTGGTCTATCCAGGTGTTTTGCTTTCCTTTGACGTCGGCCGTGAACAATCGATCGCTGCACTTCGAACAGCTATGGACGGTCGCCACGAATTAATTTTGGCCGGTCAGAAAAATCTCGATGCTGAGTGGCCGGCAGCATCAAAAATTCACAAAATTGGTACGCGCGCGTTCGTACGTCAGATCTTAGAGGTCTCCGGAAGCGCTCTAAAAATTCTTGTTTACGGGCTTGAGCGTGTGAAAATCGACACCATTATTGATCGCGGACAGCATTATGAGGCACGCTATCACGCCCTCGACGGTTCCGTCACTGAAAAAACGCCTGAGCTCAATGCTTCAATGCGCCTTTTGGTCGAACTTTTTCAACAGTACGCAGCTATTACAGAGCGTGTTCCGCCGCCGGTCGTTGCGATGATTCGAAATGAAGATGATCCGGGGCATGCCGCTGATGTCGTCGCAGGGCAGCTGTCGATTCAATTTGAAGAACAGCAAAAAATATTGGAGACAGTGCCCGTTCTGAAGCGCATTCGCCTCGTCCTTAGTATTCTCCACCGCGAGATCCAGCTCGCTGAGCTCGAAACGCGTATAGCGAACGAAGTGCAAACGCAGCTTGACAAAAATCAGCGCGAATATTACCTGCGCGAACAGATTCGTGTGATTCAAGAAGAACTCGGTGAAGAAGGCGGTGCCGGTCGTGATATGGACTCACTCCGAGAACGGCTTGAGAAATCGGGGATTCCGAACGATGAGAAACCTAGAGTTGAAAAGGAAATCAACCGATTGGAAAACATGCCGCCTCATTTTCCCGAGTATACAACGCAGTTGACATGGGTTGAGACGCTTTTAGAGTTGCCGTTCGGCAAGCGCACTGCAGAACGCCACAATCTCGCGCGCGCGCGCCGCATTCTCGATCGCGACCATTACGGCATGGAAAAAGTGAAAGTGCGCGTTATGGAATATCTTGCGGTGCGAAAGCTTTTGGTCGAACAACAAGGAGACGCACCGATCCGCGGGCCGATTCTTTGCTTCGTCGGGCCTCCCGGAACGGGAAAAACCTCTATCGCAAAAGCCATCGCAGAGTCTTTGGGCCGACGTTATTTCCGCTTGTCTTTAGGAGGTATGCGCGACGAAGCCGAAATCCGCGGACACCGTCGAACATATGTCGGGGCGATGCCTGGCCGCATTATCCAAGCGATCCGCCATGTAGGTACCGATAACCCTCTGATTCTGCTGGATGAAGTGGATAAAATCGGCAATGATTTTCGTGGCGATCCTGCCTCGGCATTGCTTGAAGTTTTGGATCCCGAACAGAACAATTCGTTTCAAGATCATTACGTCGAAATTCCTTACGATTTGTCGCAAGTGCTGTTCATTACAACGGCTAATACCATCGACACGATTCCGCCTGCATTATATGACAGGATGGAAGCCATTGAAGTTCCGGGCTATACCGAAGCGGATAAAATTGAGATAGGTATGCGCCACTTGCTGCCGCGTGCTCGTAAAGAACACGGTCTCGCCGGTGCGGATCTCGGTGTAACGCGTGCCGGCATGGCGGAGATCATCCGATCGTACACCGCGGAGTCCGGCGTACGGCAGCTCGAACGTGAGCTGGCGCGGCTTTGCCGCTGTGTGGCGATGGTTATCGCCGAGAACGAAGAGACAGGCACGTCGAAAAAGAAAAGACTTATTGTCGGCAAGACAAAAGTAGAGTCCTTCTTAGGAAAGCCGAAATATTTTTATGATATGGCCGATAAGGAAGATCAAATCGGTGTTGCGACAGGTCTGGCATGGACGTGGGCAGGCGGTGATACGCTCACGATTGAGGTGAACGTCATGCCGGGCACCGGGAAACTCAAACTCACAGGGCAGCTCGGCGATGTGATGAAAGAATCGGCTGAGGCTGCTTTGACCTATATTTTGAGCCGTTCAGAAGTACTTGGGATCGACGGCGCATCCATGAAGGAGAGCGATATTCATATTCATGTTCCGGAAGGCGCCATTCCGAAAGATGGCCCATCTGCCGGTATAACACTTGCGACGGCGCTCGCTTCGGCGCTTACCGGTCGCCCCGTCCGCCACGATATTGCGATGACGGGAGAGATTACACTTCGCGGACGCGTACTGCCGATAGGCGGGCTTAAGGAAAAATCGGTCGCAGCCCATCGCGCCGGTATCAGGAAAGTGCTCATTCCGGAGAAAAACGTGCGTGACATCGACGATGTGCCTGCATCAGTGCGCAAAGATCTCACATTCATCCCTGTCACGACGATGGATCAGGTGCTCCAAAAGGCGCTCGTTCTTCCGTCACCAAAGACATCGCCTTCTTTGCAAGACACACCGCTTTGAAACACAAATGAACATAATAAGATAGAAGCCGATCCCCTAGTTGTCGGATGATTTTGCGGAGAACAGGGGATCTTTTTGTGCATTGGATTGATGTAACACGCGGTCTCGCTGCTGTGATCCAGCTAAAGCGATTGACTTTCTAAAACAACTCGACCTATAATTACGATCACAGGATCTTGCGAGGCATCAGTTTGTTTTGTAATCAGCTGTGTACGTAAGAACCGAAACAGATGGCGTTTCCCTCGTTATCAGAGGGAAGTCACGGCCATTACTAAGACGCTGGAAAGACGATTGTTTCGTCTCAATGTTGCGTAATAGTTGTTACAAGGGAGCCTCGTCATTTGCGACAATGCGTTTTGTCCCGATACTGCAGGGCGCTCATGTCCAAGAGGCGTCTTAAGGCATTTGAAAACACTGATTTTCGCAACAAAAGCGTCCAGCACAAGGATTTCATAATACGGAGGAGGAATGAATTATGAAAAAATGGACTGCCATAATACTGGCTTTGTTGTTGGTCTTAGCCGCGATAGCCGGTTGCCAGCCGGAAGAAACTAAGCCGACTGACCCAGCGGTGCCGACAGGAACGGAGAGCGTTCAAACGAATGCGCCTGTCGAGACAACCCCGGATGAAACGGATGCGCCGAAGGAGTCCGTGGAGCTGGTGGTTTTTGCCGCTGCCTCGATGACAGAGACGCTGACGGAACTTGCCAACAACTATATGAGCGAAAATGAAAACGTCAAGATCATCATGACGTTTGATTCTTCAGGCACCCTGAAAAAGCAAATTGAAGAAGGCGCCATCTGCGACATTTTCCTTTCTGCTGCGCAGAAGCAAATGGATGCGCTTGATTCTGCAGCGCCGGCGGAGAAAAATCCGGACGGCCTCGATTTTGTGCTTCAGGGATCGCGTTTTAACATCCTTGAAAACAAAGTTGCGTTGGCAGTGCCAGACGGCAATCCTAAAGAAATCAAGTCGTATGAAGATTTGAAAGACAAGCTGATTGCAGGCGGTATTCTCCTTTGCATGGGAAATGCTGATGTGCCGGTCGGGCAATACACGAGTAAGATTTTGAAGTATTTTGAGCTCGATGAGGAAGCGCTTGCGCGTGACGGAAAGATTACCTATGCTTCAAACGTCAAGGAAGTGACGTCTCAGGTTAAGGAAGGCGCTGTCGATTGTGGCATAATCTACCAGACAGATGCCAAGTCGGCCGAGCTCGACGTTGTGGACACTGCCACTGCAGAGATGTGCGGACAAGTTATTTACCCTGTCGCCGTGATGAAGGAGTCAAAGAATCAGGAAGCGGCGAAAGCGTTCTTGGAGTTCCTCAAAAGCGATGCTGCCGATGCTGTCTTTGAAGCGGTCGGCTTCACGCCTATAGGGTAAAAAATAAAAGGCATAAAGGCATAATGAACTCAAGGGAAACCGCCAACGGTATCTCAGGCGGTTTCCCTCGTCGTTCGTTCTTCGAGACAAAACTAGAGAATAAAAAGAGATCTAAGAGGAAACAACCGGTTATCCGCCGGAGACATTCCTCTCTGGACAGGAGCAGTACATGGATCTTTATCCACTGTGGAACTCTCTGCGAATTGCAGGAATCAGTACAGTCATCATTTTCTTTCTTGGGATCTTCTCCGCTTATTACATCGCTAAAGCGCCACGCATCATAAAAGGTATTCTAGATGTTATTTTGACGCTACCGCTTGTGTTGCCGCCGACGGTTGTCGGTTATATCCTGCTTCGACTTCTTGGACCCCGCCGCCCAATCGGCGCTTGGTTTTTGGAATATTTCGATATTCGCCTGACGATGACGTGGTGGTCGTCCATTTTTGCGACGACCGTCGTCATCTTTCCTTTAATGTATAGAACAGCGCGCGGCGCTTTCGAAGCGTTCGATGAAACGCTTGCGTATTCCGGAAAGTCGATTGGCCTTTCCAACACCTATATTTTCTGGCGAATTCGGATGCCGTATTGCCGACAAGGTATTCTTGCCGGAACGGTTCTTGCGTTCGCGCGCGCTCTCGGTGAGTACGGGGCGACGAGCATGATCTCAGGTTATACGCCCGGACATACAGCGACGATTTCTACGACGGTATATCAACTATGGCGAACGGACAACGATGCGCTCGCAACAAAGTGGGTGCTCATAAACATCGCGATTTCGTCCATCGTTCTCCTCGCAGTGAACATGCTGGAGCGTAAGACGCACGGTGCGATCGCCGCGAAAACGGTAAAGGACGCATAGCATGTCAGTTTTTGTTGATATCGAGAAAAAACTGGGTTCCTTTCACCTTAGGGCAACGTTTGAGGCCGATGACGAGGTTCTTGCGTTGCTTGGCGCCTCCGGATGTGGGAAGAGCATGACGCTCAAATGCATTGCTGGCATTGTTAAGCCTGATCGCGGCAGGATTGTCGTCGACGACGAGGTCCTTTATGATTCCGAAAAAAGAATCAATTTGTCACCGCAAGAACGCCACACGGGGCTTATGTTTCAAAATTACGCTCTTTTCCCGAACATGAGCGTTCTAGACAACATACGTGCAGGTACGCGGCGTGAGCGCAAGACAGAGTCAAGGTCGACGCGGGAAGATCGTGTGCGCAAGGTCATGGAAACCTTCGGTCTGCTTCCTCTCGCTCGTCACCTGCCTTCACAACTTTCCGGCGGTCAACAGCAACGAACGGCGTTAGCGCGAATTTTAGTTTCGCGTCCATCCATTCTGCTGCTCGATGAGCCGTTTTCCGCTCTGGACAGCCATTTGCGTTTTCGCTTGGAGCGGGAAGTCCACGAAGTAATGGAAGAGTTTGGGAAATCTGTCATCCTTGTTTCGCATAATCGAGATGAAGTTTATCGTCTTGCCGATAAGATTGCCGTCATGGATAACGGCAAAATTGTGGCTTGCGGCGACAAGAAGGACGTCTTTCACAATCCTAAGACGCGTCACGCAGCGATCATGACAGGATGTAAGAATATTTCAAAATATCGTACGCTTCCGGATGGGCGCATAGAGGCTATCGACTGGGGGCTTGCGCTCCAAGCGCCTCAAAAAACGTCTGCAGAAGGGTATCTTGGTATCCGCATGCACGGGATCTGCGAAGGTGAAGGACAAACGGGCAACGTCTTTCTCTTCGACGTTATTGAAGAAGTAGAAAACCCGTTTTCTTTTACGATCATGCTGCAGCCGGAAGGAGAAACCGATACGCGTCCTATTGGCTGGGAACTGACAAAAGAAGACTGGCTTCGTCTTCGCGCTCCAAAAGTGAGAGTGAAGTTTCCCGACGATGAACTGCTGATTTTGGATAATTGAGAAGAGGAACCATGACTTCAAC
>JAAZJV010000206.1 GCA_012800135.1 Clostridiaceae bacterium
CAGGTTCGATTCCTGTCTGGGACGCCATCAAAGCACCGCAAAAAACTCTACCGCTTTCTGCCCATGCGTTCCGCAGCAGCAAACAGTTCGCGTAAGCGCGCGGGCACTTTTTTAGGCTTGTCGGCGGTGCCGGACATGACAACTTTCGGACGATATCCGGCCATAAAGGTCACTTGATCGCGTTCACCTGCCACAGCGACAAGCCGCGAAACGATTTCCATCGACACCGGCATCTCTTCATCCAGAATCATTTCAACGTCTTGTCCTTCCGTTCGGATCCTCGAAAAACCGACGTGTTCACCGAAGGCTCTAATATAAGAAATATCAAGTAACGCCTCCGCCTCATCAGGCACATTGCCATAACGGTCGAGCAACTCGTCATAGACATCCCGATAATCATCGATCGTCTTTATCGCCGCGATTCGACGGTACATTTCAAGACGATCCTCGCCCTCTTGGATATACGTCAAAGGAAGTGTCGCATCCGTCACAAGGTCAATCACCGTGGCAGACCGCGGCGACGATTTCTCTTCACCGGTAACATGGATGACTTCTTCTTCCAGCATCTTGCTGTAAAGGTCATACCCGATGGCGTCCAAATGTCCGCTTTGTTCGGCTCCGAGAAGATTTCCCGCTCCGCGGACTTCAAGATCGCGAAGGGCTATTTTAAAACCTGAACCAAGCTCAGTATAATCGCGGATAGCAGCCAGCCGCGCTTCCGCTTCTTCTCCGATCACGCGTTCCGGTCGGTAAGTAATCAGTGCGTATGCCTGCCGACCTGATCGACCGACACGTCCTCGGAGCTGATAGAGCTGCGCCAATCCGAAGCGATCCGCGTTTTCAACAATTAAAGTGTTCACGCGCGGCATATCGATCCCCGACTCGATGATCGTCGTACAGACCAGCACGTCAAACTCCCCGTTAATGAAAGCGTTGATCACGGTCTCCAGGTTCTTCTCGCTCATGCGACCGTGCGCGACGCCGAATCGAACGCCAGGCATCTTTTCCGATAGTTCGCGAGCGCAGCGGTCAATCGTATGCGTATTGTTATGGACATAAAAGACTTGTCCGCGACGTGCCTGCTCGCGCGCGATCGCGTCGATGACAAGCTCCTCGTCATATTCGATCACTGTCGTCTGAATTGGAAGCCGATCCTCCGGCCCTTCTTCGAGAATCGAAATGTCATGAATGCCGGAAAGCGACAGGTGCAGCGTCCGCGGAATGGGCGTTGCTGAAAGCGTCAGCACTTCCACCGTCGGGGAGAGCGCTTTGATCATTTCCTTGTGGTCGACACCGAAGCGCTGTTCTTCGTCGATAACGAGCAAACCGAGGTCATGGAAGCGCACATCTTTGGACAGCAGGCGATGCGTTCCGATCACGATGTCGAGCGTGCCTGCCTCCAATTCTTTGACAGTACGCTTTTGCTCAGATTCCGGAGAAAAACGTGATAACGGACTCACACGAATAGGAAAATGCGCAACTCTGTTCGTCAGATTTTCATAGTGTTGTTGTACAAGAATCGTCGTCGGTGCAAGCATCGCAGCTTGTTTGCCTTCCATCACGCACTTAAACATTGCACGGAATGCGATCTCTGTCTTTCCGAAACCCACATCGCCGCACACCAGCCGATCCATGACTTTTTCGCTTTCCATGTCGGCTTTAATCTCGGCGATCGCGCGCTTCTGGTCAAAAGTTTCCTCATAGGGAAACGCATCCTCAAATTCCTGTTGCCACATCGTATCCGGGCGATAAACATGCCCTTTCACTTTTCGCCTTTTAGCGTATAACGCGACAATATCGGTCACAAGCTTTCTGATAGATGTGCGGGCGCGTTCCTTTTGGCGATGCCACTCGTTGCCTCCCATTTTTGAAAGACGGGGACGCCCTCCGCCGGCAGGAATATAAGGAGAAATTAGATCAATGCTATCCACCGGCATGTGCAATAAGGCATCCTGATAAGCAATCGTCAGGTAATCACGTGCGCCGTCGCTTGTCACGATGGTCTTCGTGCCTTCATAGCGTCCAATACCGTGATCTTCATGTACCACCAACGAACCGGGCTCAAGATCTTTGAAAAAAGTCCGACGACTGGAGGGCTTGCGTTTGGCGCCGCGCACCTTTCTGGTGCCGAACAAATCCTCAGAACCAAGAATAAGAACTGAAGCATGGTCGACTGCAAATCCCCTAGGATAATCATTAGTAAGCACCGGCGCTGCAGGAAGGCCGTTTTCCGCCAAAAAACCGGAAAGACGTTCTGCACGCGCGTCGTCGCCCGCAAAAAGAAGCGCCTCGCCGCCTTTAGAAAATAAACGCTTTAAATCTTCAACAAGCCGTGCGGGGTCGGTTCGATAACGATCTGACGGACGGGCGTATAGCGCCACATGCTCTGCTCCGGGAATTCCATTGCCGGAGCGCACCATACCTGCAAAAGCAATCAGGGAATGACGCTGATCCAACCTGCGAAGCACATCCTCCGGCACGACTTCACATGCTTCGGAAAGCGCGTAGGCGTCACCTGTCTCAACGTAGCGGGTAAGCCTTGCGAGAAATCCTTCGTGCGCCGCATGGAGCCTTTTAGAAAAATGGAGCGGCTCATCGAGGAAGAAAAATGGACGACTTTCCTTCGGAACGTAATCCAATACGGTGTAAACATCATTAAGGAAAAGCGGCAACCAGCGATCAAGCGAAGGAAAGGAATGCATCTCGCGAAAACGTTCAGCATCACGAGTGCCCGTCCGTCTGATTTTCTCAATGACATCGCGGGAAGCACCGGCTTTTCGAGCGCGATCCACGGCATCAAATGTCGCGTCGTCCAATGTTGCAGAAGCTCTCTGTCGCTCTTCTTCTTGAAGCAGAAAAATACGAGCGGGCGGAATCACGACTTCTTTTAGTGTTGCGGTCGATCGCTGTGTTTCAGGATCGAGTGTCTTCACTTCATCCAGTACGACGTCGAAAAAGGAAAGGCGGATGGCACTTGATACGTCAGAGCTGCTATCAGCTCCGGAAGGCCAAATATCGACAATATCTCCACGCCGCGCAAAATGGCCGGGACACTCTATCTGCGGAACACGTTCATATCCGCAAAATGTGAGCGCTTTTTCCAATTGATCCGTGTCGACTTTTTCACCTCTAGTCAAGCGTATCGCATACGAACCGAAGCGATCGGGGTTCATCAAGCGTTGTTTAGAGGCATCAGCCGTGACAAGAAGTACGGAATAATCATCAGAAAGAACACGCGTCAGCATTGATGAAGACTGAAGCTCCTGATCGCGACTGACAGCACGCGCGTCATAGAGCACATAGTCACGTGCATGAAAGGTCAAAATTTCATTTTTATTAAAGAAACTGGACAGCTCGTGCGCCATCGTACGAGCCCGCGCTTCGTCCGGCACAAAAATGACGGCGCGCCGCTTGCAACGTTCCATCAAGGCGGCAACAAGGAAAGATTTCGCCGTGTCAGGTAGCGACGTTACATTAAGTGCGCACTCCGCATCTGCGATACGCACAACTTGACGTCCCTCTTTTGAATCGAGAAGTCTTGCTGCCGCACTCCACCAAACGGGATCTGCGAATTCGTCGTGATCCCCGTCAATCACGCTGTGGCTCCTGAAGTCGGAGTTGTGGCGGGCCTTTTCTGTTAAATCGTTCCATGGCACGCTGAACTTCTCCTGCAAGCAGCAGTTCCACCGCATCAGCTGCATCGCTCAAGGCATCTGACACAGTCTCTTTGTCCTCATTTGGAAAACGGGAAAGCACAAAGGCGACACTGTCACCGCCGCGCACAGGTCCAATGCCGATACGGATGCGCAAAAAATGTTCATAGCGCACATGATTGAGGATGGATTTCATACCGTTATGACCGCCGGCACTGCCTTGATTTCGAATACGAAGATAACCTAAAGGAAGATCGAAGTCATCGTAAAGGACGATGAGTCTTTCCGGTGCGATGTCATAATAAGCCATAGCAGAAGCGACACTATTGCCTGAAAGATTCATGAACGTTTCAGGCTGGAGCAACAAAACGCGTTCGCTACTGATCCTGCCCTCCGCCGTGATCCCTTGAAAGCGACGCTTGCTTAGCAAAAGACCGTGGCGTTCTGCAAGCACTGAAACGGCAATACGCCCCATATTGTGCCATGTATCGGCATACCCGGCACCGGGATTGCCGAGACCAACGACAAGCCAGCGATCACTATCACATGACATCATGACGTCCTCATCAGCCGACTCGACTCTCGGCGCAACCGGACGACACATCAGACGACTCCGGCGTATCATTTGCAAACCGTTTTTGTTCTGTACATATTGAATCTGTGTCTTGTTCCACGCCCATCTGTAATGAACGGCAATCTGACGAAGTGTACTCCCGAGGTAGGAAAGACATCTGTTCCCCTCTTTGTTTCGATGCTTTTTCACACTGAAATCGCGTATGTTCGATCATCGGCGCTTCGCTTTCAAAACTGGGCGAACACGTGTACCTTGGTGAGGTTTGGATAAGACAATCCCTTCCCGCGCGAATCCCGTATTTGAGAAGCGCTTCTCTCACCGTTACCATCGCTCGACCAGGTCGATTGTTGTTTTCCGAAAGGTGCGACAGCGATATGGCCTCTGCTCCGTAACGAACAAGCCATGCCGCGGCTTCTCCGGCATCTACATTGGACAGATGCCCTTGGCGTCCCGCGATACGCTGTTTGAGAAAACGCGGATAAGGACCAGTCTCGAGCATCTCTACATCATAATTCGCCTCAAGAAAAATAATCCGACAGCCACGTAACGCTGTGCGAACATCTCTTGAAAAGTATCCCAGGTCCGTGCATACACCAATGTCGCCGGAACGGTCAATCACTCGAAAACCGACCGGATCAGCCGCATCATGAGGTGTTGAGAAGGGAAGTATTTCGGTGTCACGCACTGCAAAAGGTTGCCCCGCCGTAATCAAATGGACACGCGCCTCATCAATTTCTCCAAGAGAAGACTTAACGGCTAGATATGTTTTTTCGGTAAGATAAAGCGGTATGTCGTAGCGCCGCATAGCGACACCGACACCGGAATAGTGATCCACATGCTCATGCGTCAAGAGAATCGCATCAAGTTCGCCCGGATCAAGATCATAGGCATTCAAAGCACGCGCAAGTTGACGGCCGTTCAAACCGCAGTCAATGAGAAGACACGCAGACGACGTGCCGACATATGTTGAATTGCCGGATGATCCTGAACAAAGCGAAAACGACAGCATACCACTCTCCGTCAAAGAGCAGGTGAACGCCGGATGCGGGCGCCAAGCCCCTTCAATTTATCGATGAAAAATTCGTAGCCGCGTTCGATACGATCGACATTGTAGACTTCTGTTATACCCGAGGCCGCAAGACCCGCCATCACTAGGGCAGCTCCGGCGCGGAGATCACGAGCATCGACATGAGAGCCCGTGAGCGGCGCTCCGCCTTGTACAACCGCCAAGCGGCCGGATAAGATGATGTTGGCACCCATCATACGCAATGAATCAATATACTGAAAACGATTCTCCCAGACGTTCTCGATCATGCGCCCTGTCCCTTCAGCCATACAAAGCACGACCGTTGTCTGCGGCTGAAGATCGGTCGGAAAACCGGGGTACGGCATCGTCCGGAAACTGGTAGCGGTGAGACGACCTCCCTCAGGCATGTAAACGCGAATATGCTCGTCGCCTTCTTCAACAGCAACACCCATCTCTTCCAGTTTCGCCGTCAACGGTTCCATGTGCTTGGGGATAACTCCCGTGACTTCGATATCGCCACCGGTCAATGGTGCAAGAAGCATGTATGTGCCCGCTTCAATTTGATCGGGAATGACAGCGTACTCACGGTCGCCGGGAAGGTAAGGACGACCGTTGATGCGGATCACATCCGTCCCCGCACCGCGAATATCCGCACCCATCGCGTTAAGAAAGTTAGCAATATCAACAATATGTGGTTCGCGCGCCGCGTTATCTATAACGGTTTTACCTTTCGCCTTGACAGCTGCAAGCATGATGTTCACCGTCGCGCCAACGCTGACTGTATCCAAAAAAACCCCGCCCCCTGTGAGCTCATCGGCTTCACAAAACACGATGCCGTGCCGAATATCGGTGCGCGCACCGAGCGTCTGAAATCCTTTCAAGTGCAGGTCAATGGGGCGCGGGCCGAAATCGCATCCGCCAGGCATGCGGAGAGCTACTTTATTAAAGCGGCTCAGCAACGCTCCCATGAGATAGTAAGATCCGCGAAGCTGTCGGATGTTTTCAGATAACGCTTCGTGAGTTGAAATCGTGCGGGCATCAAGTCGAACACGACCGGGACCAAGGCGTTCCACCGTGGCGCCGATTTCCTGAAAAATCTCCAGCAGCGTCTCCATATCGCGAATTTGAGGCAAATTATCAACAATGCAAGGACCATCCAATACCATCGCAGCTGAAAGCACAGCCAGCGACGCATTTTTTGATCCGCCAATGGCCACCTTTCCGCTTAAGCGGTGTCCCCCTTCAACAAAATAACTTGACACAAAAAAACTCCTGCTTTACAAATTACGCTTTAATGTCCCGTGAAGAATCATCCTTGGGACCCTCACTATTCTTAACTTTTTCATGAATTATTTCAAGGACATACGTTAAATCACGCGATGAGGTGCCCAAAGACGACGACAAACCGGCATTCCCAACACCTTTCAAACGTGCTTTTTTCCCTTTTGTCACACTTTTTGCCGCACTTTGATCCAGAGCGGCATTGTATTCTTTTTCTGTAGACATACTTGATATCGGAAGATGATCTTCCGCTGCAGCAACAGTCGCAAAACCTTCCTCTGCCCCAGAAATCGAAAAACTATTCCCTTCCCTAAGAGCCGAGGAGCCCTCCCCTGCACTAGGAATCGTAAAATCTTCCTCTTCCAAAGAAATCGCGAAACCTTCCTTTGTCCCAGAAATCGAAGAACCTTCACCTGCCCTATGAGTCGTAATTCTTTCTTTTACTATCACTTTATGACCCGCAGCGTCCACTTTTGCGCTAGCCGGTATCGCTCTCTTCTTCAAGGCAACCCCCTGCGACGTCGAATCCACGAATTTATCCTTCTGCTTTATTTCATCATCATATATTTTCATATTCTTCGTGGATGCCTCACGCACCCAATCACGAATCTGTTCCGCGGCTGCCTCCTCGAGGTCGTCTTGGAGAGGCTCTCGGCGCGCAAGTTGGTAGACCGTATCTCTTAGCAAGCGGTTCGCACTTGGCAAGAACAAGGTAAACTCACTTCCTTTTCCTGCTTCACTCATAACTTCAATATGTCCGTGCTGCATAAGGGCAAGCTCCCGAGCGATCGGCAATCCCAACCCGGTTCCTCCAAAACGCCGAGATCCCGTTTTATCCACACGATAAAATCGTTCAAAAATACTCGTAAGGTGTTCGGCGGCGATACCAATACCGTTATCTTGTACTTTAAGGTACACATCATCGACAACGCGACCGACATAAATCCTGATAGTTCCGTTTTTTCTCGTATAATGAAGGGCATTCACGATTAGGTTGGAGAGAATGCGCTCTACCGACATGACATCCGCAAAAACAGAGGTTCGTCGTGACATCGGGTGAAACGCTATATCGATGTTTTTGGCTTTCGCTTGGGGAATCAATGAGCGAGTAATCCGCTGCGCGCACCCACCAAGATCAAACAGCGATGCACTTCCGACATGTCGTTGACTGTCAATTTGTGAAAGCAGCAGCAGATCCGCGATCAAGTGCTCCATGCGAACCGAATCGTCATAAATACGTTGCACATCTTCACGAATATCCGATCGGTTCTTCTCTTCGATTCCCCAATCCAGCAATGTTTCCGAATAAGATTTCATAGTCGTAAGCGGTGTTTTCAACTCATGCGATACATTAGCGACAAATGCCTTCCGTTGCTCTTCTTGACGCTGAATATTCGTAAAATCTTGGATAGTAATGATGTAACCGGTAAAGGATTTTCCATCCGGTTGCGCACGTAACGCGTGCGGATGCAATTCAACGCGGTAGATCCGATCATGGCGCTCCAACTCACCTGCCGCCTTACCGCCTTCCAAGAAAAAAGCGGCCTTAATCCCATTGTCCGCTCCAAATTCATCAAGAAATCCGTTTAGCGTGTCAGGCACCGTTCCAAGCGCATCATGCGCAACCGGATTAGAAGCGATGAGACGATTGTCACTCCCGTATGCAACAATGCCGACCTTTAAGGATGACAAAATCGCCTGAGACTCCGCCCGCTCATTAGCAATTTTCCGGAACGTACGCATTACGTGTTGACTCTTTTTATCCTGTTTTTTGCTAAAAAGCCAGTACAGTAGCGGCACCAAGACCACTGTGGTGACAACAAAAGAGAGAAACGCTGCCGTAACGGGGGTCATCTCGTGGCATTCATTTCATTTTCAGGTCGTCGGAAATAATAACCGACACCGCGCTTTGTCAGAATATAGTAGAACTCGCCTGATTTCGGCTCAATTTTCTCTCGTGCACGTCGAACAGTTACATCGACCGTCCGCACATCGCCGAAATAATCGAAATCCCAGACGTTTTCTAAAAGGTCTTCTCGTGTAAAGACTTGTCCCGCGTGAGAAGCAAGATAGTGGACGAGTTCATACTCTCGCAAAGTGAGATGAACAGGCTTGCCGTCAACGGTCACCTCATAAGCATTTTGATCGATGGTCAAACCGTCAATTGAAATGATCGACGCCGTCCCCGACTGTTCCTCCTGGTAATTGGCACGGCGAAGATGAGCCTTCACCCTCGCCATAACCTCTCGGACACTGAAAGGCTTGGTGATGTAGTCGTCAGCACCAAGCTCCAAGCCAAGCACCTTGTCAATCTCTTCACCTTTTGCCGTCACCATGATAATCGGCATCAAAAGCTCGCGACGCATTTTACGGCAAACATCAAAACCATCCATGCCCGGTAGCATACAGTCCAAAAGCACCAGATCCGGCCGCTCATCATAGGCTTTTTGAAGCGCCTCTTCGCCATCAAAAGCCGTAATCACCGCATACCCGCTGCGCTCAAGATTCGACTTTAGTATATAAACAATATTCGGCTCATCATCTACAACTAATATGGTTGCTTTCGTACTCAAAATATCCTCCATCAACATATATGGCGTATGGCGCAGTTTATAAAATTGCCCACATCAACATCCCGCTCGCTCATGACTGACATCAAACCAATCCTAAAACTTGCTTCATGATATCCCACACCATAATTGCTTCACAATATCCCGCACTATAATTGCTTCACGATATCACGCACTATAATTGCTTCACAATATCCCGCACTATAATTGCTTCATGATATCCCGCACCATAATTGCTTCACAATATCCCGCACTATAATTGCTTCACGATATCCCGCACACTAACGATAGGAACATATACTCAATATGTGCAATGTCCTGTAACATGGTCCGCGATAGCCTTTACCTATACCCATGCGACGTTTATTCATCATCGCCAAAAAACGGTACTAGAGAAAAAGCCTCTTCATCCGCAATGATCGTAACATCCGGATGCAACTGTAGAATTGAGGCCGGCAACTGCGGCGTTACCGGGCCAAAACAGGTCGCCTTCAGAGCTTCCGCTTTTTTTCTTCCAGTGGCAATTAATACTATTCTTTTAGCGCATAAAATACCCTTAATCCCCATCGTTATCGCATTTCGCGGCACTTCATCACGTGTTTCAAAAAACCGCTGATTAGAATCAATCGTACTTTCTGCGATCTCTACCACATGCGTCTGCGGGGTAAAACAATCTGCCGGCTCATTAAAACCGATATGCCCGTTGACACCAATACCCAACAGCTGAATATCTGCGTATCCCAATGACTCTAAAAGCTCGTCATACAAAGCGCACTCCTCGTCCGCATCTTCTGCAAGACCATCGGGCACATAAGTGTTGTCGGGATCAATATTCACCTCGTCAAATAGATATTTCTGCATGTAATACCGGTAACTTTGAGGATGGGAAGCATCAAGCCCCACATATTCGTCAAGATTTACCGTTCTGACATCAGAAAAATCAAGGTTCTCCTCCGCGCACATGCGAACAAGCTCCGCATAAGTACCAATCGGCGAAGATCCCGTCGCAAGACCTAGTACTGCCTTCGGTTTAATTCGTACCACAGACGCAATAAATCGAGCAGCTTCCAAACCGACTTCTCGTTCATCCGGAACACAAATTAATTTCATAAAGCAACCTCCTGCGCAATATAAAAAATCACGACAATATCTGAATAA
>JAAZJV010000207.1 GCA_012800135.1 Clostridiaceae bacterium
CCGATGTTCAACAAGCCGGTATGCACTTCGACATTGTCCGAGATCCCTATTTGAATCTTGCCGATCACCTTATCTTTTTCTGAAAGAGCCTTTTCAGGACAGAGCATGACGCACCCGCCGCACGAATGGCAAATCTCATCAAAAATGATGAGATTGTCTCTTATATAAGCCAGCGCATTAAACTTGCAGAAATCGACGCATTGCCGACATCCGTTGCATAATGCAGGATCAACGTGCGGGATCTTGACCGTCACTTCTTTTTCAGTGACATTATCCGGCTTAAAGTATAGATGGCCGTTCGGCTCTTCGACATCGCAATCCATGTAAACCGCCGCTTCCGACGCGGCGGCTAAATTGACTGAGATCAGCGTTTTGCCCGTACCGCCTTTGCCGCTCAACACAGCAATGTTCATGAATTTAATGGCCTCCGGCGTCGTGGTTGTGATATCCGGCATGTATGTCGTCAAGCAATGATAATTTTTCGGCAACAAAAGCCTCTACATTTTCTTTTGCTGAACCGTCGATCGTTTTGTAAACTCTTACATCAGCCGATTTGAGCACGTCCGCTGCGTTTTGCCCAAGTCGCGGTGCGAGTAAAACATCCGCTCCCTTGTCGATGACCATTTGTGCCGCTTTAATTCCGGCGCCGCCTCTGCTTTTAGAAGCTACATTATCAAAAAAGAGCGACTCGCTCGTTTCCTGATCGTAAATGAGAATGTACGGCGCGCGTCCGAAAGATTCCGATACATTCGCTTCTATTCTTTTCTCGTCCATTGGGATAGCAATTTTCATTGTTGTAACTCATTCCTTTCGCTTCAAAACACAGTACAGTATGAACTGTATCATGATTCAATTTTTTCTCTACATATTGTTCTGATTATCGTCTATAAAAATCCTGTCGTACGGTTCACCATACCGATAGGGAAATCTCTCTGCATTGTTCACGCTATCAACGACAAGTTATCGTCAGACGTATCGTCGATGACTGATTTAACTTTTGCCTTGTCCATCGAAAGACCTGCCTCGACGACGTCGATGACAGCCGCCGCGTCCGCAGCCTCTACCTGTACCGTCGCAAAGGCGATACTCACCGCCTTCGATCCATAGCACTTGTCCGTTGACCAACGATGCGGCCAGTTTTTTTCTCGCATCGACGTAGATGCTTTGAACGGTGCTTCGAGAAACATTCATCTTCTCAGCGCATTCTTCTTGATTGAACCCCTCATAATCAATCAACCTAATTGTCTCATACTCATCTACTGTCATCATGACGACAGGATGATCTGAGCAATCATGTGCATGTAGCGGTCCAAATCGATTAATTTGAGGCAAAGCGCAGACTCTTCTCCGCTTCATCGGTCTTGCCATCGGTTATCACTTCCTTTTGCAACTTGAACTGCCGGAGCATCCTCCGGCATCGTCGTGCGATGAAGCGCGCCATTTGCTTTCTGACCAATGGTCGCATCGGTAACGGTATACCATATACATGCGCGCTTCTCTTGACTTTACCTCTTGTAAACTACCCTCACGGGTTGCAGAGTATACC
>JAAZJV010000208.1 GCA_012800135.1 Clostridiaceae bacterium
CTCCTGTCTCCCATGTTTTCGCGCGTCGGCAACATCATTAATATTTTCAAACAGACGGCGATAAATGGTATTTTGGCGACCGGTATGGCTTGCGCAATTTTAGTGGGCGGATTTGATATGTCTGTGGGCTCGACGGTCGGCCTTGCCGGTATCATCGCAGCGCTCATGGCTACCGGAGGACAAGAAGGTCTTTTCCTGCCGGTTGTTAGCTCGATTCTTGCCGGTCTTTTGGTGGGTGTAGTCAACGGTGTTGCCGTTGCGTATATGAAAGTCCCTGCATTTGTTGTTACGTTGGGAACCCAGTCGATTGTCCGCGGTCTTGCTTATATTCTGTCGGGCGGCAGACCCATTTTTGGTGTTTCCGAATCCTATGAAAAAATCGCGGGCGGTCTACTGTTCGGAAAAATTCCTTATCTTGTCATTTATTATATTGTGATCGCGCTGCTCATGGGTTTCATTTTGCAATGCACCGTTTATGGACGGCGCATGTATGCTGTAGGTGGAAATGCCGAGGCTGCCCGTGTTTCAGGTATTAATGTTGAGTTTATTAAAATGTCTGCGTTTGCTATCTGCGGCCTCATGGGAGGTATTGCGGGAATGTTATCCACCTCGCGAACGGTATCCGCCGCTCCTCTTACCGGTGAAGGCTACGAACTTGATGCGATCGCTTCATGCGTTATTGGCGGATTCAGCATGGATGGTGGTGCAGGAAAATGGTACGGCATGATCATTGGCGCATTGATCCTCTCGGTGATGAGCAACGGATTGGATATTCTCGGTGTTGCTTCGTATTATCAGAGAATCTTAAAAGGTGCGATTATTATTGTTATCGTATTAATTGACGTCAGAAGTAAGCGCAAACGCACTTAAGGTGCAATTAAGGTGAGTATATGACAGATACGGATAAATCAATTGCATTATCAGAAACAAGCGCAAACACACTAAGAGTGAACAGATTTGCGCAGGAAATAGGCCAGTAATTATGGTAAAGGAGAAAAAAATGAAATCTAAAGCAAAATGGGTGCTTGCTCTTCTGTTGATTCTTTCAATCATCAGCATGAGCGTAGCATGTGCTCCCAGCACACCTGCAACCACTGATACGGAAGGAAAGAAGCCGGTTGATACCGACGCTCCGGATGACGGTAAAGAACCGGTGGTGTACTTCTGCATTTCACACATGACGAATGCGTGGGCAATCACCGCCTCTGAATCGATGGAGGCAGAAGCTAAAAAACAGGGCGCGAATTTGACCGTTCTCGAAGCCGGTCAGGACATCAACACTCAGGTAAGTCAAGTTGAAATGGCTGTTACAAACGGTGCGGATGCCATTATCATTGAACCTGTTTCTGCCGAAGGTGCGATCGCAGCGATCAAAAAAGCGGAACAAGACGGAGTACGTGTCATTGTTTACAACCAAAACATCGCAGATCCTTCACAGGCAACGACTTTCGTCGGCGTATCAAATGCGGACATGGGTTATATGGAAATGAAAGCTGCCATTGATGCTATCGACGGAAAAGGAAATGTCGTGCTTCTACTTGGGCCGATGGGCTCTGAAGGACAGATCGGTCGCTCTGCAGGCTACGACAAAGCGCTGAAGGAATATCCTGATGTTAATGTTGTTTTCGAAGAAGATGCCCAATGGACCACAGAAGCTGCTCTGAAACTCGTTGAAAACTGGATCTCAACCGGAACAGAGATTAATGCGGTTGTTAGCCAGAACGACAACATGGCTCTAGGCGCCATAAAAGCGTTTGAAGACGCTGGCATTGATGGAGTTCCTGTTTACGGTGTAGACGCCGTGGACGATGCGTTAAAGGCTATCAAGAAAGGCCGACTGACCGGCACCGTTGATCAGGCGACAGCCGAGCAGTCAAGGTTGGCGATCGAGGTTGCTATCAAGCTTTCAAAAGGTGAAGCAGTTGAAAAAGAATATCTTGCTGAGCCGACACTGATTGACATCAGCAACGTCGATGATTATTTGACGGAGTAGTTGAAAGCAGCGTACTAGATCTCTAGATTGCAGATGCGTTTTCAATACGTTTCAAAAGGTTAATCCCCTGCAGAGGGCTTTCCGATTGAGGTGATGCCAATTGCTTTCAGTTCAGTGGCTGATACATTCTTGAGTTAGTGAAAACGCGCAATAATAAACTAGAAGAGATTCGAAAAAACAGAGGGGTGTTTCCTTTATGGGGCACTCCTCTTTTTCAACAGAGTTCTGCTTTTTCAACAGAGTTCTGCGCGCTAGATTCGGAATAATCCTCACGTTGTGCCGGTGAATCATGAAACGGAGAGGATTTCGTGAAGAGAGCAGGATTATCTCTTTACATCGTGGCAATATCGGATTAGAAAGAGAGAAAATCATGTCTTATATCAGAAAATCGGATTTGAAAGTGTTTTGTGAGCAAGCACTTTTGAAAGAGGGGATGAGCGATGAAAATGCGTCGTTGGTTGCGTTCGTGTTGTCGGAAACGGATGCCTACGGAATACATTCTCATGGAACAAAAAATCTTCACAATTATATTCGAAAATATCGTGTTGGAGGAATGGATATTCAAGCCGAGCCTGCTGTTGTCATAAAATCAGATGCGTTTGCAGTGATAGATGCCCAAAATGCACTGGGCATGATACCCTCAGTCAAAGCAATGACACTTGCGTCGGAACAGGCAGAAAAATGCGGTATTTCTCTCGTCACCGTTAAAAACAGCAATCACTTTGGAGCAGCCGGTGTTTACGCCAATATCGCAGCCAAGAGCGGACTAATCGGTCTTGTTTGTAGTAATGTTGATCCGAATATGACCGTTCCGGGTGCGCGAGGCATGGTTATCGGAAATAATCCGATTGCTTTTGCGTTACCTGCTCAAACGATGCCGTCGATCTTCTTGGATATTGCGTTAAGCAATGTAGCGTCATTGAAGGTTGTTCAAGCACGTCAAGAAGGCAATGAAGTTCCAAATACTTGGATAGTAGATAAAGATGGGTTACCTACAACAGATCCGTCTCACTATCCTGAAGAAGGTGCCATGCAACCTATGGCTGCTCATAAAGGATACGGTCTTTCTATACTTGTTGAGGTGCTGACAGGGATGTTATCCGGAAGCGCGACTAGTGTCGAAGGCGACATTGTGTCTTGGATTTTTGAATTGGATCAACCGAACAATGTTTCACATACGTTTATTGCGATTGATCCAAAACGGTTCGGCGTCACTGATATCGCCTCCCGTGCACAACGTTTGGTCGAGTGCCTATGGCAGGCGCCCAAGGCTAGAGGTTCCGAGCGCATCTATGTTCCGGGTGAGATCGAGTGGGAGCGTTACAAAAAAGCTAATCAGGATGGTATTGCGCTTCCCGAAGATGTTGAGGTGTCATTAAAGGGCTTAGCCGACGAATTAATGATTAACCTGCCTCTCTACACGTAAGGCTTATCAAGAGACACCGCCAAGGATTTTTAGCATATTTATCTGCAAAAATTTAATGCTAAGGTTTTATCGAGTATCTTTCAGTAGATTTGTCTGCCAAAGCTCGTACCAAGGTCTCCATCAAGATTTTTATGTAGATCAATCTGAGAAAATTCATAGCAAGACTCCGTCAAAAATCTATAGTGGTTTTGCCTACTAAAGCTCGTTGCGAGGTCTCCATAAAGATTATTACGTAGATTAATCTGATAAAGCTCATGACAAAGATTTGTCAAAGAACTTAGAATTATCTGCTGAATATAGAATAAGACCTTCTAAAGAATCCTTCAAATTGTATCTCTTGATTATTTAAAGGATTCTCATTGATAGGTGAGTCCTTTAAAATGTTTGAAATGAAAGGTAAGCATACAACCTGATCTATAATAAAGTCAGCAAGAACTCAATGTTACTTTAAGAAGATGATGGAAAGGAGCGTTTTCATGCTGGATTTCAGTTTTTATAGTCCGACGTATTTTGCATTTGGAAAGAATAGCGAGTCTCGTGTTGGGGAGCTGGCGCAACGTTTCGGGGCAACGAAAGTTTTATTGCATTATGGTCAGGGCTCGGTGATCCGATCAGGATTACTTGACCGTGTCGAGGAGTCGCTTCAAGAGGCGGGGATTGAGACGGTTCGACTTGGCGGTGTTGTCCCGAATCCTGAAGCCTCTAAGGTTTACGAAGGCATTGAGCTTTCGAGGAGGGAAGGTGTCGATTTCATCATCGGTGTAGGCGGCGGTAGCGCTTGTGACTCGGCGAAGGCGATTGCAGTAGGCGTCCCTTATGACGGCGATTTCTGGGATTTTTATAAAGGAGAAAAGAAGGTGGAGTGCGCGTTGCCGATCGCAACGGTGATCACTCTTGCTGCAACGGGCACAGAGGGTTCCAATTCCAGCGTGATCACACATGTGGAAAACAATCGATCAAAGTGGAGTATTCGCTCTGATCTTGTCCGTCCTGTTTTTTCAATTTTGAATCCTGAATTGACGTTTACGTTGCCGCCGTATCAGACTGCGTGCGGTATTACAGATATGATTGCTCATATAATGGAGCGCTATCTTACGAATACGGAAGGCGTTGAACTAACCGACAGCATGTGTCTTGCTGTCATGAAGACCATTGTTCATCAAGGTGCGATCGCGATGAAAAATCCGCGCGATTACTATGCGCGTGCCAACTTGATGTGGGCAGGAACCGTCGCGCATAATGATAGCCTTGGCATGGATCGCGAACAGGATTGGTCAAGCCACAAACTCGAACACGAGCTTTCTGCTTTGTATGGTGTGGCGCACGGTGCCGGACTTGCTGTGATGATGCCGGCTTTTATGACGTATCAGATTGGCCACAATCCGAAACGGATGGCAAGATTCGCGTCTGAGGTCTTTGATGTTGAACCTTCTGACGACTTGACAGCGATGTCAGAAGAAGGTATTTCTCGCTTCAGGACATATTTAAAAAGCATCGGCATGCCCTTGACACTACGAGATATGGCTGTGCCTGAAGAGGACATTCCGTTGTTGGCATCTCGTATTCAGATGAATAACGGCGATCTCTTCGGGTTTTATCGCCCGCTTAATCGTCAACAGATCGAAGAAGTGTATCGGCTTGCGTACTAAGTCAGATCGAGATATCGAAACGCATAGATTCACTTGCAAAACCAGGCCGTTCAACCGAGATAATATCGAATGCTAGTATCATCCTGACCATAGTACTTTCAAATACTAGATAATAAATTAGTAGTCAGGAGCAGATAATATCAATTAAACCAAAAATAGACGCCGATAACGAGTTGCCGTACCTGCTATCGGCGATTCTATTAGTGCCAGTCGTTAAAGTCGAACGACGTTGTTATTATCTGCACATAGCGAAAACAATACCGTTTTTTATTATTCGTCAACGACGGATCGCTATTTATTCTCAGTTTCTGTAATAGAACCTCTCGGTTAAATTGCCATCGCGACATCCCACGCTCGCCAGATGACTGTGCGGAGATTTCCCACTTGCTTGCAATCACCCACGAGATGTAC
>JAAZJV010000209.1 GCA_012800135.1 Clostridiaceae bacterium
ACTCCATAGTGATTTGTCGCGTGCCGCGTACGGCAACACGAGACGCTCGTATTTTTTCGGCTTTAACGCACACGGGAGAATTGTCGCGTCTTATGAACGGCCACACGGCAAGCTCGTTTTTGGCTTCTGCACTCTGCGTTCACATGTCACCCTGACCATCTAGTAGTTCGTTGAGCGTGATTTGCGCGTCCGATACACGACGAGGGTTGTCGCGCAACGAATACGGCAACCCGAGATGCTCATACCCTCCGCGTGTCAAAATGCGTCCGCGCGGTGTCTTTGCGATAAAGCCGATCTGCATGAGGTAAGGCTCGTAAATATCTTCGATCGTCACCGAATCTTCGCCGGTCGACGCTGCCAAAGTATCCAAGCCAACGGGGCCGCCGTCGTACATTTCTGCGATGATGCGCATGATCAGCCGGTCATTGCCGTCGAGCCCGATTTCATCAATGTCGAGAGCCTTCAAACCGATATCACATATTTCGCGATTGATGACGTTGTCGCCGATGATTTGCGCGTAGTCGCGCATGCGACGCAAAAGCCTTATGGCGACACGCGGCGTACCGCGGCAGCGAGTTGAAAGAACCTCGAGACCATCGGCATCTATGCCGACGCCGAGCAAGCCGGCATATCTTGTCAAAATCAACGCAATGTCGGCGGGCTTATAGAGATCGAGACGCTGAATCAATCCGAATCGGTCACGTAACGGTGACGTCAGAAGACCTGCACGCGTCGTAGCACCGATCAGCGTGAAATGCGGCAGATCCAACCTAATTGAACGCGCAGAAGGACCTTTTCCGATCATAATATCCAGCGCATAATCTTCCATGGCGGGATAAAGAATCTCTTCGACTTGGCGATTAAGGCGATGTATTTCATCGATGAACAGGACATCGTGCTCATTGAGATTGGTGAGAATGGCGGCAAGATCACCTTGGCGCTCGATCGCAGGGCCCGACGTAATGCGCATCTCCGCCCCCATCTCATGCGCGATGATGCCGGCTAGCGTCGTTTTTCCCAGACCGGGCGGACCATAAAGGAGCACATGATCGAGCGCTTCACCACGCGCTATCGCTGCGTCGATCGCAATTTTCAGGTTCGCTTTGACCTTATCTTGACCAAAATAGTCATTCCAACGAACCGGTCGAAATTGGATTTCCTCTTTGTCTTCACGGAGCGCTTTGCGGGAAAGAACACGTTCCTCCGCCTGGTCGCTCTCATCGTCATATTCAAATGGTTCTCTGTGAAAAAAATCCATACCTTCCTCACCGTCGTTGAGCTTCTTTCACCAAAGCACATTATCTGCCTATGTCATCTTAACAGATACTGTCTTTGTAAGGTTACAGAATGTTCTGTTTTACGATCATAGATGTCTTTTAATGTGGATCTCTTTTTCTATAATAATAAAAAAATTGGCCGTCATGGAATACCGATCGCCGGAGAGTAAGATCGTTGCAAAAAATATGAGTCAATTTAAACAATTAGGAGAATATTGCAGGAAATTTGAGATGGTTCAGGTCATTAGTAAAACGTTGTCTGAACTACGAACAGTTTAAGTCAGTAAAAAATGGAGCAGATTATAAATAGAAAAGCACTGCCAGGAATATGAAGTCAATCCAGGCTGCTAGAAAAGTTCTTGGAGATATGAGCAGCTAAAGCAAAGTGGTATTTGCACAATAAGAGACCGGCAATGACACACATAGTGCCGAAAACAATATTAAACAATCGCGAGGTGTTTGAGCGCGCGTTTCAGCAGCGTTTCGACCGTATCGCCAGACTCAGGATTGGCGCGTCTTATTGCTTCGTCAGCTTCTGCTCGGCTATAGCCTAAGACCGCCAAGGCGACCCCTGCTTCTTCGATAATCCCGCTGCCGGGAGAAAGCGTCGGTGTCGCAGACAAATCCTCGCGCGTAATGGGAACACCGGATTTTTTCAGCTTATCCTTCAGCTCGAGGATCATGCGCGCAGCGCCCTTTTTGCCAACACCGCGAATGGCGGTAAG
>JAAZJV010000210.1 GCA_012800135.1 Clostridiaceae bacterium
GAGATTACTACGATATAGCTATGTTGTACGCACTATATCGAGATCAAATTCCCCCGGCGGAACTAAAGCACGCTATTCTTTCAACTTGTTACAATAAAAATTGTCATGATGAAATTGAACGTTACGCTGCAGAACTGCCTATAATCTATACCGACACGACGATGCAGAACTTATGGAATAATTATCTTGCGGAGTATCCGTACAATGAACAACTCTCGTGGTCTTATGTTCTTAATCAAGTAGAGAGTATTTATAGTGAAACAGAGTTACTAAGGGATGTCGTTGAACATGAAATGGAAAGGTAGTGAAGTAGTTCACTAGTAAAAATGAAAGGATGGAACGCATGATGGAAGACTACATTATCATGAGCGAAGATCATATCGTAGCAAAAGTTATTGATGGCAACGTTCTCATCATGGATGATTCCCGTGTTCCGCTCTATCTCAAGCATCATAACAACTTTGAAGGATGGCTGAGACAGCGCGCCATTGACGACTCCCGTGTTAATTCGCGACTTCTTAAAAAGGCTCTTCGTCTTCAAAAGACGGACGATGTTTCAACATCGCTACACTTCAACGCATCGACGATCACGGATACATATTGGGTGAAACCGGCAGACTCAACGCTTACATATAAAAACGTTAAGTTTAAGGAAAATACGTTTGATCATTTAGCGTTAACAGGTGATGTCAACGCGTTCAATCAGAAGCCAAGCCGGACACCGGAGCTTACGAACATTGGAAGCTTTGAAAAATGCTGGAGACTTGAGGATGGAGCATGGTGGTTATATAAAGTAGGTTCTGCCGAAGAGCGATTTACGGAAATGTTCGCGTACTATCTAGCTTTAGAGTTGAACATTCCGGTTGCACACTATGAGTTAGCAAACGGCTTTATTCGTAGTAAAGACTTTACTAATGGCGCATCAGTCATCTATGAACCTGCCGCAAGTATCATTGGAGATCGTGCCAATTATCTTGAAATATACGACGCCTTCCTAAATGTATCGCCGCGCCTTGCAGACGCGTATGTGCAGATGGTTTACTTTGATGCGCTTATCTTTAATATGGACAGGCACAATATGAACTATGGTTTTCTCCGTGATGTTGCGTCCGGAGATATTATAGGTGCCGCGCCTCTGTTCGATCATAATATCGCGCTTATTTCACGCGGTTATCCCATGAACATTACTCGCGAAAACGATCTTTTAATCGAAGATTTCATAACGCTTTTGCAGAAAAGAGAAACCGGATACGATATACCGGCACTCACGACAACAATGGTTAATCAAGCAATCTTACGTGTTGAAATAGACCTGGAACGCCCGCCTAAGTTGCCTTTCTCACCATGTGATTTTGTTAGAGAATTTGTTATGAGTGGTCAACGGCGTATTATTAGGGAGCTATCACAAACTTATATAAAAACAGAAAGAGAACAAGAAATGGAAAGATAGTGAAGCACTTTATTTGTAGAAGTGTTTAGTGTTTTTTTGTAGATAAAATCAATCGTTCCAAAATTCCTTAAAAACTTACTTAAGCCAATCCTAAATAGTTTGAAAATGGCGCGTTACGTTTTCGAGAATTTTACGTCTTAGATTATAGGGAAACTATTTTGTAAGAAGGAGGATGTTTTATGTCTATGAAGCGAATTGGCTTACTTGTTATTCTAGGCTGTCTTTTATTGACAATGACGGCTTGTAGCGGTGAATCAAGTGCCACTTCAACACTTCCTTCAGCAGCGGCGGAAGTGAAAGGGGATGTTGGTGCGGAGGGTGTTAGCGCTGAGGACGTTGGTGCGAAGGATGCTAACTCAGAGGATGTTGGTGCAAGCGAGAGACAACAAGACCCTGTAGCATCCGGCACGGAATCTGACAAGAAAGCGCAAGAGTCAACAGTCGGATCGAATGAGATTATAGGTGAAGAAAAATTGGATCCGGAACTTTTAGATGTGCTCAAAGGGATGAATGACACGGAATCAATTGATGTCTACATCTTCATATGTGCAGTTATTACCGATGAGGAAGTGATGGAGATTTTCAAATCGCAGTATCCTCTGGAATATTTGGAGTACATGAAAGCCCAAAGGCTTCAAAAGGTCGATGATGATCTTTTGCAACAGGCGATTGAACGCAAACGCGCCATATACATGGAGTTTTATACGAAACACAATAGCGCATTCGCCAACGATTATCTGGAGCAGGAGAACCAGCTCTACTTAGCACTTTTCGCGCCAGTGGTACAGGCACGCGTGACAAAACCAAAACTCATGACCATGATCCGTGATGATCGTGTTTGCTATGTTGAACAGTATGTAGAGGCTGTTTTAGTTAATGAGGTTAATGATTCGTCGGGATTGGACAGTGACGGCGATCTTCGCCCAGGAGAAGATCGGGACGTCGAAAGAGGACTTGCTGATCCGAGTCAAAGAACTCTTTATACGAGAAATACTTTCGCTTCCCGTGGACTTGCTCTGCTTAAGTCATGGCCTGAAACGTTCTTCTCGAAAATAAAAGAGACTGAGAAAATCACATTCGAGCATCTTTTATATATCCCTATTGTTGCTATTTTGCATTTCTTGATTGGTCGGTAATAAGCGATATTCTTATTGAGAAAAAGAATTATACGTGATGCTCTGCCGCGTCAATGATAATCAAGGGGAGTGTGACATCGAAAAGGGTATCGACGAAGGTGCATTCTCGTACTATGATAAAATAACGATATTGCCGGAGGTGCACCTATGCTACCTATTACATGTCTATGTCAGTATCAAGTTTCCTTTCCGGGGCTGGGGATCCATGATCTTTCTGTGAGCCGGATTGCATTTGATTTTAATCTTTTTGGGCGCCACGTCACGATTTATTGGTACGGGCTTTTGTTCGCGGTCGCGCTGTTGCTTTGTATGGTGCTTGCTGTTCAACAGGCGAAAGCGCATCGCCTGAAGGGCGATGATATTCTTGATTTTTTCTTGCTGATGATTCCGTTCATGGTTATTGGGGCAAGGCTCTATTACGTCGCTTTTGAGTGGGATGCTTACAAGGAGAATCCTGCCCGGATTTTAGATATTACGGAGGGAGGACTTGCCTTTTACGGCGGTGTCATCGGCGGGATGATCGCACTTTTTATCATTGCGCATGTGAAACATATTAAAGTTCATCATCTTCTGGATTACATTGCCGTCTATGTGCCGCTAGGGCAGGGGATCGGTCGCTGGGGCAATTTCTTCAATCAGGAAGCGTTTGGGATTAATACCGATCTTCCGTGGGGCATGATCAGTGAGGGCACGAAAAGCTGGCTTACAGGGATCAATCCCGATCCTGCCAATCCGTTGCCGGGACTTGATCCGAATCTTCCTGTGCATCCGACGTTTCTCTATGAGTTTTTGGCCAATATGATTATATTTGCAATTTTGCTCGCGGTACGGCGTAAATCCGACAAGTACCCATATCGAACAATGTTCTCGTATTTTTTGCTATATGGACTGACACGTTTCTTTGTTGAGGGCATCCGCACGGATGCGCTCGTGTTCACAATGTTCGGACAGGAAATTCGCATTTCACAGCTTGTCTCATTGGCGATGGTTGTGATTTCGGTTGTCTTTTTAGTAGTGCTTGCCATCCGCGACAAACAAAGAGAAAAAGTCCTCGTGTCACTTCAGGACGCGGAAGACACCGGTTTGCTGATGCTATTTGGTCCGGAAAAACCTCTGCAGGTTGACGATGTTGTCATCGTCGAAGATAGCGA
>JAAZJV010000026.1 GCA_012800135.1 Clostridiaceae bacterium
CCAAAGCGCTTGCAACTTTATTAAAATATTCCTATGATACGTATGATCTAGCGAAAACGGAGGATTTTCATTTCCTTATATGCGAAGGATCTTCATTTCCTCCTTTATTATTAAAGAAAGATAAACGTATGGATATTTCTCTTCACTATAATTCTTATGGGAACGGTGAACCTCTGATTTTGCTCCATGGAAACGGTGAAAATTCAGACTATTTCGTTCATCAGATTGATTATTTTGCTGCAAGCTATCACGTTTTTGCAGTTGATACGCGCGGACATGGACAATCACCGAGGGGAACCGCGCCCTTTACAATCAGACAATTTGCAGATGATCTTCAAGGGTTAATGCAAGAGCATAATCTTGAAAAAGCTATCATATTAGGTTTTTCTGATGGCGCAAATATCGCGATGTCGTTCGCTCTCAACTATCCGGAGAGAGTGCGCGCGCTAATATTGAATGCCGGCAATCTCAACGTCTGGGGACTCGAAGCATCTACGCGTCGTAAAATCGTAAAACGATACATCAAAGCGTTTTTTCGATCCCGCAATTCGGAACGTGAAAAACGTATTCTTGAACTTCAGCGTCTAATGATTTTTGACCCCAACATTCATCCCAAAGATCTACAGGCGATACGTGTGCCTACTTTGGTCATTGCAGGAACAGAGGATCTCATCAAACCAGAGCATACTGATCTCATCGCCAAAAGCATCCCCGATGCAGTCAAAGTTTTGATTCCCGGCGATCATGCAGTTGCTTTAAAAAATTCTGCTGCATTTAATTGTGCCGTCAATGATTTTTTAAGTCAGGCTTTCTTCTCTTAAGACTTGTTTGCTTTTTAAAACTTGTTTTCTTTGTTTATCTTGCCGCGCAATTATTTTTCACTTTGAAGATAGATAGTGCGGGAGCGCTAAATTGTTGTTTTTCCATTTCGATGATGGATGGCGCGAGAGCAAAAAAATGTTGTTTTTCCACTTCGACGAGGAATAACACGGGGAGCCACTAAACTTGTGTTTCTCCACTTCAAAGAGGAATAATGCGAGGACAAATAAAAGAGTGACAAGCAGACATCCGCCATGAACGACAAAGGGGTGATACGTAAACATACGCCATAAAAGCTAAAGGAGTGGCTAGTAGACATTCGCCATGTGTAGCAAAGTGTTAACGAGCAGACATGCAGCACCATGAGCTGCAAATGGTAAAACGTAAACATGCGTTATAAACAGTTAAAAGGAGATGTGATACAATGTGAAACATCTTACAAGAGAGTATTTCCTTTTATATCTATGATCACTTGGTCCACCATTCAAAGCATGAGAAATGTTGCACGCGCAGAAGCGCGCCGTTCCGGTAAGAGCCGCCTTTCTCTTTATTTGGATATGATTAAGAGCCGACATCGCTTCGGGGCGACGACGACGGATTATCTTGAGTTCGGATTTTCCATGCAGGATGATTCCTTGAAATCCGAGTACATCACAAGCCACATGTTGACAGCGTTGAAACCGGCAGTCAATGGCAAAGAAAGCCCTCTGGAAGATAAATGGGTTGGCTATCAGAGACTTCGCGCTTTTTACAAGAGAGATTGCGTCAGTCTTACAGAGTCGAGCGAAGAAGAAATTCAGGACTTTCTCGACCGCCATCCTGTTTTTTTCGCCAAGGACGTCACCGGCCGCTGCGGCCATCAGGTAGTTTATATTGAGCAAGAAAGAAAGGAACCGGGGGTTGCGAATCACTTACGCGACAGTGGACTGACTATGTTGGAAGAAGCGATTGTTCAGCACCCGGATGTCGCGCGCTTCTCCGTCCATTCCGTCAATACTCTCCGCATCGTCACGTTTGCGAACGATTCGGGCGATCTTGTGTTCTTGCCGCCGGTGATGCGGGTAAGCAGCGACACGTCGAGAACGGATAATCATTACGGCCTGTTCCTTCTCCTTCTGGATGATGACGGTATCGTCCGATCAGATGGGTATTTTCAGCCATATCCCGGTACGAAATACGGATACGACTTGTTGGTACCTGAACATCCGTTGACAGGATTTAGTCCGAAGGGCTCACGTGTTCCATATTTCAAAGAAGCGCTCGATCAAATTCGCAAAATGGCAGAGCTCGTTCCTGAGCTGAAAATGATCGGATGGGATATCGCGATGACGCCGGAAGGCCCCGATCTTGTTGAGTTTAACGATGATCCCGGCATCGATCTTCACCAGAATTATTATTTTGC
>JAAZJV010000211.1 GCA_012800135.1 Clostridiaceae bacterium
CCCGGTCTGATCAATCTGGATCTAGCGGACGTACGTCGCGTTATGACCGATGCCGGCGTCTGCCATATGGGCATTGGTCGCGGAAGCGGGGAGAGCCGTGCGGCGACTGCCGTGAAGCAGGCTATGTCAAGTCCGCTTCTCGACACAACCATCGAAGGCGCTCACAGCATCATTATCAACTTTACAGGCGGACACGATCTCAAAATCAAAGAGATCAACGAAGCCGCTTCACAAGTGCGCGAAGCTGTTTCGCCCGATGCGGACATCATCTTTGGCGCCGTCATTGATGACACGATCCAGGACGATCTCATTATTACGATCATTGCCAGCCGTTTTGAGGGCGATGGTGTACAAAGTCGCACGATTAAGCCTTCATCCTCGATTGCTTCCATACCGTCTTATACCGCCCCGTCGCGTCCGATTGCGACGCAGAAGGCGAGTATCGACGATTTGCCTGAGTTTCTGAAGCCGCGCCGCGATACACCGATGCAAAGCAGCGGACACGCAACGGGATTCAGTCGTTCAAGCCAGAGGATGCCTGATCAGAAAATGGTAGACGTGATTAACAGGGTGCAGGACAATGCGCCGTCGAGCCCGCAGCCGCGAATTCTTGACGAAGCGCCCGCGCCGGATCGTGACGTCAATCGTCCAAGACAAAGCCGTTCTGAAGGACGCGTTCTGCCGTGGTTTTTGAAAGATGACGATAACTGATCGGCAACTGAGTATTGTCGACCTTTGCGTCTCTGACGCAGAGGATATTGTAATATAGAATCGACATCGCGGCCGGATCTTTTGATCCGGCCTCTTTGTCTAAGCTAGTAGTGCGAAGCATCATAGGAGGTTGCCTTTGAAGTGTCCTTATTGTGATGCCAACAACGATAAAGTCGTCGATTCCCGACCTGCGGAAGACGGAGCGGCTATTCGCAGACGTCGCGAATGCCTCGTTTGCGGCACGCGTTTTACGACATACGAGAAAGTTGAGAGTCTGCCGCTCATGGTCATCAAAAAGGACGGGAGCCGGCAGCCGTTTGACCGTGAGAAATTGCTCATGGGTATCATGAAAAGTTGCGCGAAGCGCCCCGTTACGACCGAACAGATCGAACGTCTGATTGATACGATAGAGCGCGTGGCAGGTAACATGATGAAACGCGAAATC
This sequence comes from Clostridiaceae bacterium, assembly GCA_012800135.1. Taxonomy (GTDB): domain Bacteria; phylum Bacillota; class Clostridia; order Saccharofermentanales; family DTU023; genus UBA4923. The sequence continues at coordinate 1,157 of JAAZJV010000211.1, forward strand.
ACAACATCAAAGATAGGCGAGTTGGTCCTCCGGTATCTTCGTAACCTCGATGAAGTTGCTTATATTCGTTTCGCATCTGTATATCGCGACTTCGGCGACATTCATTCTTTTGTTGAAGAGATGCGTAGTCTTCAAGAACAAGATCGGCAGGCGTCCGATAGTACCGATCCGCTCGATGACGTCGCTTTGTCTAATGCCGTCGAAGTAATTGATGACGCAGATTTGACTGATGCGGATGCTGCCTTCTCGTCTTATGATGCCGATTCACACGATGCCACTATCTGAAAGGTAGGCCGCGATGAACCGTAAACGACGCGTACTGGTGGTCGATGATGATCTTCACATCAGTGAGCTTTTAAAACTTTATTTTGAGAAGGATGGATTTGAAGTGACGTCCTGCTACTCGGGCGATACTGTCATTCCGACAGTGCGCTCTTTTCAGCCGGATATCATTATCTTGGATTTGATGTTGCCGGGCATGAGCGGATTTGATGTAATGCGCGCTTTGCGGCGCATTTCGAATGTGCCGGTCATCATGTTGACAGCAAGAGGCGATACGCTGGACAAGGTTGTAGGGCTTGAATTGGGTGCCGATGACTATATTTTAAAACCGTTTGAGCCGAAGGAGCTTCTTGCGCGCGTAAAAGCGGTACTCCGTCGAGTCAGTGAGCATGATACGTTACGTCACGATAAGGATCGTCGTTCGGAGGATGTGGTGGAGCTGCCCGGTCTTGTGGTGGATCGATCACGCTATACGGCTCGCATTGGCGGTGAAGAGATCGATATGCCGCCAAAGGAACTTGAACTTTTATTTTTCCTTGCGTCACATCCCAACCGCGTCTTCACTCGCGACCAGATTTTAGAGCATATTTGGGGCATTGATTTTTACGGCGAGCCTCGAACCGTCGACGTTCACATCAAACGAATCCGAGAGAAGCTCGACATGATTGAACATCCGTTATGGCAGATTAAAACTGTGTGGAGCATCGGTTATAAGTTTGAGTTGAAAGAAGAATCCGATTCGTGAAACCTCGCTTTTCCATTTACGCGCGAACGATCCTGACGATTTCGATCGCGATTCTTGCGATTTTCGTTGTGCTTGCGCTTATTTATGGATCGGTTTACAGTATTTCATCAAATGAACAGCGCCGCGAAGAGCTAAGGCGTAATGCCGTCGCACTTTCTGAGTTGAGTGCGCGAAGGATGGACGATCAGCGTCTGACGTTTACAAGCTCAGATATTACGGGTTATCTTTCCTTTGCTACGCGTTCGACCGGTGCTTTCGTCTGGGTTGTTAATGCCAATGGCGCCATTATTTACCATACCGGTATGCCGAGCGAAACCATGGCGCTTCTTTTAAGAGAAGATAGCGGCACGGGTGATTATCAACTGCCCGAGGAGACGCTGAACACAGTCTGCGCACTTTACTGTCAAACTGCTGACAAAACGGTATTCAAGCCATATTTGCCAAATGCCTCTTCTTGGTTAATCTCTAGTGCTCCCATCGACACGTATGGGGACAGCTACTCCGGCGAAATTCTGCTCATGAAGTCGTATAAACCTGTGAGTGTCGTCGGTTTTTTGATGGACAACAACGTACCGCTCTCGTTTACAATCGCTTATATACTCTCTCTTTTGATCATTTTGTGGCTTTCGCGGAACATCACTCATCCTATTTCTCTCTTGGCTAAAACGGCAAACGAAGTCTACCACGGTAATCTTTCTGCACGTGTTGAATTAGGACGCGAGAAGAGCGCACCGATGCTTGAAAAAATAGATGAGCACGATCAGCTTGAAGGCGAAGTTGAGACTCATCAGAAAGAAGACGATCTGACACGTCTTGTCAAGACGTTTAACACATTGATTGCCCAGTTTGAAGAAAGAGAAAAGCTCCATTCTGAATTTCTAAGCAATGTGTCGCACGACTTGCGTACGCCGGCGACGTCCATCGCCGGATTTGTGGAAGGGATGCGTGACGGTACGATCCCTCCTGAACAATATGAACACAGTTTAAATATTCTCAAAGATGAAACGAATAGGCTCCAGAAGTTGCTCAATGCTCTATTCGAGCAGGCACATGCCATGGATGAAAAAGCTCTCAGAAAGGACGTATTTGATCTTCATATTTGGATCGAGAGCGTGGCGGATTCGTTCGAGCCGATGGCACGAGAGAAAAACATCCATCTCATTCTCGATCCGGATGACTCCTCGGATACGCGTGCACGCGTCCTTGGAGATGAAGAACAGCTCACACGAGTATTGAATAATATTGTCGCCAACGCAATACGTTTCGCGCCCAGAGGCGGGATCGTCATGATTCGCACCGTGATCCATTCTCGTGCAGTTGAAGTCTTGGTGATCGACAACGGCCCCGGATTTCAGAGAAAAGACCTTGACTATGTTTTTGATCGTTTCTATAAAGCCGATAAATCGCGTCAATCAGAAGGCTCCGGGCTAGGCCTCTATATTGCGCGCTCGATCATTCGAAGACATGGAGAAACGATTGAGGCATCTAATTCCGATGAGCTGGGAGGAGCAATGATACGCTTTACTTTATCGCGGATTTAATGAGTAGGATATGTTCAAGAAAAGGCGTAATAAAAGCTTGAGAGTTGCGACAGTATTGCGGAGGTTTGTCTTTTCGTTCACAATATAGTCATGTGCAATGCGTAAACTTGACGGAGGTATTAGGTTTCATCGCGATCATTGCGATGAAAGGAAGACTGCCTTATTGAGATATTCTCAGATCGAGAACGTTAAGAGTGCGAGATGCCAAAATAGGGAAGGCAGCTCAATGAAGGAGCACAGGCCAAGATGAAAGAGAGACGTTTGTTGCGAATAGCTTGTTGTCTGGCGTCAGCAGTGATGATCCTCACGGCGATGTCGACAGGCTGTCTACCGGCTGGTGATCCAAGTAATAGCGGTTCGATGAATGCCGTTTCTGATCCATCGGCTTTTGTATCAGAAAGCATCGCGGCAAAAACGGATCACGTGATCCCGGTTGAATCGGAGACGGTTCCAGTCACGACAGTGATCACTACGACGCCTTCCGGCACAGAGCCTTCCAGCGCGACGTCACCATCTGAAACAACTACTTCTACGACTTTTACGACACCTTCAAATCCGATGGAAACGACCGATCCGTCAACCGACCCCTCATCAAAACCGACCCTTCCTACCGAGCCCGACGTACCTTTGCAACAAATCTTCGAGATGATTGTTCCTTCGGTTGTGTCGATTCGTGTAGTCATCCCTAAAACACAACTCTACGAACAACGTGAAGAGCTGTTTTCAGGATTGATGGTTGAGCCTGTCGGCACTGTCGTTACGACGTACAGTCTCTTGGAACGGGCTCTTGATTATCGCGGCAATCTTATCCGGGGTACATCCATCAGCATTTGCGTTCCGGGCTATAAGAAAGCATTTGAAGCGACGTTATTGGGTGTCCACTCTATTGCTGATCTTGCCTTGTTGCGGATTGCGAACCCGGACGAGATTCTCTTTGAATCTGCGACGCTTTCGAAAGCGTATTTGTCAACCGTAGGTACGAATGTTTACAGTGTCGGCTATCCCTCCGATTTGATCGCGCGGGGCGGACTTTCAACAGGCTATGTGACCTCCATTTATAAGACTACTTACCAAGAAGACGGATCACTGGTTGGACTTTTAGAAACCGATATTCCAACTTTGCCGTATTACGCCGGCGGACCTTTGCTCAATACGCAAGGAGAGGTCGTCGGCATCACAACAGGATACCTTAAGCGCGTTTATTATCAACATCAAGGATACGCCGTCCCGTCTCCGGTTGTGTTGGACGTGATTCGCCAGATTAAAGAGCGCGTGAATCGAAAGCCGGACGATCCTCAAAAAGCGTCTTTTGGCATCGTCGTTATGGGCAATGAAGATTATGAAGAGATACGTGAACGAATGAACTATCCTGCCGGTCTTTATATCACTCGCATCAAGGCAGAAAGTCCGGCTTATACGGCAGGTCTCTCCAATGGCGATATTCTCTTGAGCCTGAACAATAAAAATATGGAGAGTCTTAACGATCTAATTCTTTTTATGGAGTCGCAAATTGTTGGAAGTCACGTGGAGATCAAGGCGTATCGCCCACAAGAAAAACGCACGTTGACGTTGTCCTGTTATCTAAGAGAGGAGCAGCCTTGATCTCTATTACTAAGCTTACAGATGCCGAACGCGCAGAAGCGATTGTCGAGCGGCTTTCGGCTGAATATCCCGATGCGTCATGTACGCTCGATTTTCAATCACCTTGGGCGTTAATGGTCGGCGCTATTCTCGCGGCGCAGTGTACGGATGAACGTGTCAATAAGATAACACCTGTATTCTTTGATCGTTTCCCTGATATTCAAAGTGCGGCGGAGGCCGAATTGTCGGAGATAGAGCCCATTATTCGAAGTTGCGGCTTGTTCCGCAACAAGGCTCGCGCCATCAAGGGCAGCGCGTCCATGATCATAGAACGCTTCGACGGTCGTATTCCCGAGACGAGGGAAGCTCTGCTGGAACTTCCCGGTATTGGGCGCAAAATCGCGAATCTGATGCTCGGCGATGCGTTTGGACAGCAGGAAATCGTTGTTGACACGCACTGCAAACGACTTGCGAAATTAATGGGGTTCACGACATCCGATGACCCTCTTGCCGTTGAACGCGATCTTCTGAGCGTAGTACCTGAAAACGCGCGCACGCGCTGGGGTCACTTGATGGTCTCTCATGGACGAGAAGTATGTCGAGCCAGATGTCGTCGCTGCCTCTCATGCGGCGTACGCGTTCTTTGTCAGTATGGCGCCGCTGTCGTCGATGCTTCCGACAAGAAGGAAGACGACTGTGTCTGAATTAAAAGCGCCTAGTTTCATCGACGAACCGATCACGATCCTTACGGGCATTTCAACAACGCGCTCGCGCCTTCTGAAAAAGCTTGGCGTTGAAACAGTACGGGATCTACTGTGGTTTATCCCGAGAACGTATGCCGACTGGTCGACGCCGGTGTCTATAAGCCAGCTTAAAGAAGGAGAGATCGGCGTCGTAAGAGCCGCGCCCACAACCGTTCCGTCTCTTCGACGCCGCGGAAAATTATCATGGATACGTACGCATCTAGCAGACCATTCCGGTGCGATAAATACGATCTGGTTTAATCAGCCATGGCTTACTGAGAAATTGACGCGCGGTAAGACTTTTCTTTTTCGGGGAAAGATCGAAACGAAAGGCAGCCATCGCCAATTTATGAATCCCGAGATCCGTGATGACGGCGATTCCATCCCTTTTGAACCTATTTATCCTTTGACGGAGGGGCTTACGGTGTCCGTCATCCGAAAAGCGGTAGTTGCCGCTTTAGAAGACCCACGCCTTCGTATCGACGAGAGTCTTCCGACATCGGTACGTGCTTCTAGTCGTCTTGCGACGGCTGAATTCGCGTTGCGGCGGATCCATTTTCCTGAAAGTCAGCACGACATTGCGATTGCGCGCCGAAGGCTGGCGTTTGAGGAATTGTTTCTTGTTATTGCGGGACTTCGAGCTCTGAAAGCCGGACGCGCCAACGTGAAAGGTCCTCACATGACTTTGGACGAAACGTGCAAAGAGCGTCTAAAGGAGACAATCGAGAAGTTGCCGTTCGAACTCACATCATCTCAAGTCAACGCCTTGCGCGACATCCTCAACGATTTTTCCAAAAAGACTCCATCGAACCGCTTGATCGAAGGTGATGTCGGCTCGGGTAAAACGGCCGTCGCTGCGCTTGCCATGGCAGCCGCCTGCTGGAACGGTTATCAGGCGGTTCTTATGGCTCCGACGTCTATATTGGCACATCAGCATGCCGATACCATCGCTTCATTATTAGAAGGAAGCGGTCTTACGATCGCACTCCTCACGGGTAGTGTGCCGCCTGCAAGGCGACGACGTTTGCAAGAGGAACTCGTCTGCGGGGGTATTGATATTCTTATCGGAACACACGCAGTATTGAACGAAAATGTCGTCTTTAAGCGCTTGGGACTCTGTGTAACGGACGAACAACATCGCTTCGGCGTAAGTCAGCGTCTGCAACTGACGGATACCGACTCTTCACCTTTCGAACCGCACGTCCTCGTTATGTCCGCAACGCCGATACCACGGACACTAGCCATGGTTTTATATGGCGATCTCGACCTGTCGACCATGAAAGACATGCCGAAAGGACGTCAGAATGTCAAGACGTATACAGCGCGTGAAAAAGACCGTCCGCGTGTCGAACGCCTCATCAGGAGGGAAGTCGATGCGTCACATCAGGTCTTTGTTGTCTGTCCGTCGATTGATGTCAGCGAGGAGAACTTCCTTCGTTCCGCCGAGGAAACGTATCGACGTCTTTCAATCGATGTTTTCCCGGATTTTGCTGTCGGGCTGATGCACGGACGCCTGAAGCCTGCCGAGAAGAAAGAGGTGATGAAGGCTTTCTCAGAGGGCAAGATAGATATCCTCGTCTCGACGACAGTGATAGAGGTCGGCATAGATCAGCCGCGCGCGACGTTGCTTATTGTTGAGAATGCCGAGCGGTTCGGATTGTCGCAGTTGCATCAACTGCGCGGGCGTGTCGGACGTTCGTCTCTTCCGTCCTTCTGTGTTCTGATGAGTGATAGCGATGATCCTATTGTACGGCGCAGGCTTCGCGCACTTTGTAAAAGTCAGGACGGCTTTGAGATCGCGGAGGAAGATCTGCTGCTGCGCGGTCCTGGGGATTTCTTCGGAGTTGAGCAACACGGTCTGCCTGATTTTAAGGTCGCCAATCTATATGAAGACGCGGCGCTATTACGAGAAGCAACAGCTGCTTGCGATGAGCTTTTCTTAGAAGATCCTCTCCTCAGTTCCTCGAAGAACGCGTGCGTTGTTCGTGCATTTCGTGAACGCTACGGCGACCGCCTCGAGCGCCCGGGAATTTGATTCCTATTCGCGCGGCGAAGAAATGGATAAGGGCGACCGCCTCGAGCGCCCGGGAATTTGATATTTTTGAATCGTTAACGCTTTTGAAAGGAATAACATGCCTAGAATCATCACCGGATCAGCCCGCGGCACCCACCTTTTTGTGCCTAAGGGAGAAAACACTCGCCCAACGTCAGACCGAGCAAAAGAAGCTCTCTTTTCAAAAATAGGTCATCGCATCATAGATGCCGAAGTACTCGATCTTTTTGCAGGTACGGGTCAAATCGGGCTTGAAGCGCTATCACGCGGCGCAAAGAAAGCTGTCTTTGTTGAACGTCATCGCGAGGCTCTTACTGCAATTCGTCAAAACATTGAGAGAACACGCTTTTCAGATCAGGCTGTCGTCATTCCGGGTGACGTTTATCGCGTCACGTCGCGATTAGTTAGCGATCAGGCGCGCTTTGATTTTATTTACTGTGATCCTCCGTGGTCGTTTGAAAGTGAACACATGTCATCTCTCTTTCCTGCCTTAATCAAACTTTCAAAGCCGGACGGTTTGATCGTTTTGGAAAGCAGCCGAAATAAAGAGTCTCCATCGTTTGACAGTACTGGTGTGTCGTGCTTTGAACGTTGTACATACGG
>JAAZJV010000212.1 GCA_012800135.1 Clostridiaceae bacterium
ATACCATGTCAGCACTCGCCGTGTTGCATGCTGAACTGGTCATCGAACGTGACGGAGAAGAACGTGTCGAACCTATGACGGCAATTTTCACGAAACCGTACAAAACGAACCTCGCGCCGAATGATCTTATTACAACGATCCGTGTTCCCAAGCAGTCGCCCAACGTCCGCTACGACTACATCAAAGTCGGACGTCGCAAAGTCCTCTCCATTTCCCGTATGACGGTCGCTACACTTCTTGAAATGGACGACGATGGCGTCGTCACGCGCTTTGACATGACGGTCGGCGCAACGTTCCCGCGACCTATGCTTTTCCCGGACATCAGCGCGATGCTCGTCGGCAAGCGCCCGAGCGAACAAGACATCTTGGATGTCGCGAAAGCCCTGTCGGACAAAATTCCTGAAATCGCGGGCATTCGCAAATCGACCATCTACAAGCAGCCCGTCTGCCGCAACATCAGTGAGCGCTCCTTGCGCAAACTGTGTGCCGATATACTAGAGTGAGGATCATCCCATGGCAAACATCAAACTATCATTTATCTTGAATCGAAAACCGTACACCGTCGAAACCGATCCGGGAAAGCGGATGCTGGATGTACTTCGGGAAGATCTTGGTCTCATGGGTACGAAAGAAGGCTGCGGTGTCGGTGAATGCGGCGCCTGCACAGTCGTTCTGAACGGGAAAGCCGTCACAAGCTGCCTCGTGCTCGCAGGACAGATGCAGGATGCGGAGATTCTGACCATCGAAGGCATGCGAGACGATGAGATCGGTCGCGTTATTCAGGACTGCTTCATCGAAGGCGGCGCCGTCCAGTGCGGCTTTTGCACGCCGGGATTCATCATGAGTGCCTATGCTCTTCTGTTGGAAAACCCGAATCCGACACGCGAAGAAATCCGGCTAGCCACCGCCGGAAACCTCTGTCGTTGCACCGGATATGTTCCGATCACAGACGCTATCGAGAAAGCTGCCAAAACTTTGGCAAAATAGCAATGTCGTCTTTCGGAGTTGATCCCTATTTTTAGAAATGAGATCACGCCGGAGATTGCTTACAAAACAATATGACCGTGACCGCCTCTCTCCCTTCAAATTGAGAGGCGGTCATGATGAAAAAGTATGAACGCATGACCACTCTCCGCTTTATGGCGCTTGGTGATCATCGCGATAACGCAAAGAACCATCATTACCGTGCTCACTCCAAAGCAGGAGGTGATCGCGGTATTTGAAGAGTGTAAAAATGGTTGCCAAATATGCTTCACAGCAATAGGCTGCCATGACAATAAAAACTTATAGAACTCATCTGCGAGCGCAAAGAAAGGAGCTCCCCTAATGTCACTATTGATTAAGAATTGCACACTGAGAAACAAAGAGGGTCTTTACGACCTTTTTTGCGAAGGCAAGACCATCACCAAGGTTGGGCCGTCGCTTGATGTGAGCGCAGACAAAGTAATCGATGCCAAAGGCAAACTCGTCGTGCCGGCGTTGATTGAGCCGCATATTCACCTTGACAAGGTGAACATTCTCGACAGCGTGAAAAAGAATGTCAGCGGCACCCTGACAGAAGCAATTGAAATTATCTGGGATCGTAAACGCGCCTACACCAATGAAGATGTTCTGGTGCGCGCAAGTGACGTCATTGAGCGAGCGCTTGCAGCAGGCACATTGGGCATGCGGACCCATGTCGATATCGATACGATCGGCGGCCTTAAACCG
>JAAZJV010000213.1 GCA_012800135.1 Clostridiaceae bacterium
CTCAACTTTAAGGTCATGTCAAAAGCGGTCGCATCGTTTCGCAAGACAGGAAAAATCAAAGAAGCTTATTTCGATGAAATTCGCGAAGATGTGAAAAAGCGCGGAGGAAGTGAAAAAGAATAAGATCGTGATATTCAACTTATCGGTGAAAGTAACAATTGAAACTTTCGCAATAATTGAATTTTTCCCTGCTTTTGACACAAATCGCTAAAAGCTCGAAAAATGCAAACACCGCGGTGACGAATTGGAGTCATCAAAAACTTGAAAATACAAGCATCGAGGTAACTTATGTCATTAAAACTCGAAAAATAGACAGTTTAGATTCGATATCAGCGCTTAATGAAAGGGTTTCGCGGATCAACCGCGAAACCCTTTTGCAAATGGATGTACAGGTTAACTTCTTGTGTTGTCGTTACACATCCTTGTCTTCGCGGAACGTCAGGAACCAGTCCATCATCTTATAGTCTTTTTCCTTGACTTCCTCTTTACGTTTACGGATGGCGCCGCAGGTTCCGGGAGGAGGAACGATGACATCTTTTCCGGGCTCCCAGTTGGCCGGAAGTGCGACACCTTCTTTATCTGATTTCTGCAGGCCGATCACGATTCTCTTGATCTCTGCAAAGTTTCTGCCCATGCTTGCCGGATAATAAAGGATCGTGCGAATCGTGCCCTTCGGGTCGATGAAAAAAACGGCGCGCACTGCGTTAGTATCGGATTCACCCTGAAGCATTCCGTACTTTTTTGCCACATCCATCTTGATATCGGCAATGACCGGGAAATCAATGTTCGGATTTTCAATACCGTTCCAGCTGTAACCGCGGATCGCTGTCAGCCAGCCGAGGTGCGCGTGAACCGAGTCGATCGACAGTCCGACCAGCTCCGTGTTAAGCTCACGGAACTCCTCTTGCATGCTTGCAAATGTCATAAATTCCGTCGTACAGACTGGTGTGAAGTCAGCCGGGTGTGAAAATAGAATTACCCACTTGCCTTCGTAATCTTTCGGAAAATCCATTTCGCCTTGTGTCGTGACCGCCTTAAACTCCGGCGCCTTGCTGCCGATAACCGGCATGAAAAATGTGTCTTGTTTTGCTACTTGATCGTTCATGATGTCCTCCATTTAAGTTTATTATTTTTTCATCTCTTCTCTGCATTCCCTGCAGAGCCCCTTGTAGACGAATTCTTGTGATTCAACAAGATGACCGTCCAGTTCCGTTTTTATCTCTCCGATCTGCTTTGCGATATCGTAGATCTTTTTACATTTTCGACAGAAAAAGTGACTATGCGCCTCGCAGATAGAATCAAATCGTGTCTCCGACCCGGCCGTACGCATTGATTGGATGACGCCGCGATCAACTAATAGATTTAAAGTGTTATACACTGTCGCTCTTGAAATAGCAGGGATATTTGAACCGAGCTTCTTGTAAATCGTGTCGGCAGATGGATGCTCGTCTGTCTCAAGAAGAGCAGAAAGAACCATAATGCGCTGATAACTCGGAGAAATACCGGCACGTTTGAGCATTTCAGATGCTTCACACTGCGACGACTTATTCATGCGTAACTCCTTTTGTTTCAGTCAAAGAATAGATTTAATCTAAATATAGATTAATATATAACTTAGAATATTTCTGAAACCAGTGTTACAAAATCAACATAATTCTGAAAAATTGTCCAAAAAAACGGTATACCGCGATCATCGAGATCTGAGAACGCAGTTTGTGCGGCCTCGGATGAACGCAGTATACCGTGATGGCCATGCTTATAAAGCACGTAAGATGAGAATTTTGTTTAGCTCCTAAATCGGCATTCTATCTTGTGGCGTGCCTTTTAAGGACACAGATGATGCGAAACCACAAGTTAACGCGGCAAGCCGGAATAGCCAAGCTTTTCAAGTACGGATTTCGGGAATTCGAAACGGATCGTTATTTCCGGATCAACGACTTGACAGAACTTCAGATCACCGACAAGACTCATCAGGCGTCCGGCATCTCCCTCGGAGAGGCCTGCAATCTCGGTCAGAAAATAAAACATGTTGTCGATCGCCATTTTGTAAGCTTCGTCTGAGGTTGGAGCTGTCGCGACAGTAGCGTAAACGTCATCGTTTTCAATAAACGGTGTAGGCAGATTCGGCTGATCGACAACACTTGTCGAAAGTGTAATACGTGCAGGCGTTTCCGCACCGCACACGAGAACCTCCCCGTCTCCCATCAACGCATGCACATCACCGCAGCCGAAGAGACCGCCATCGACAGATGCTTCAATATATAAAGAAGCGCCGGGAGCGTTCAAATTGCAGTCGAGATTGCCGCCATGTTTTCCGGGGTTGCCGTTCGGGATGCTGCCCTCGGCAGGCACCAGACCGATCACACCGATCATCAGCTCATGGGGGAGCTTTAGATCGCCCTTCGCCGTCGACACATGTATGAAACCGTCGGCGTTCTCCATAACGGTCGTTACCGATTCGGTGATGCCGCTTATGGCACCGGCTCCCGGCATTGTAATCATGACTGACTTTCCGGTAATTTCTATATCTTTAATATCGATTTTTACGATGTCACCCGGTTTGACGCCTTCAATGTAGACGGGACCGGTAGCGGGATTGATTCTGTTCCAGTCAAGCACATCGAGCGTGTCATCGTTACTCGTTAGCTGATTTGCAAAGCAATCGCACGTTTCGAGCACAAACGATTCATTTTGAGCCACAGACATTTTCGGTTCAAGATCTGCCGAAAAAGCGTAAAATACCTGATCATTCTTTAATGTTTTCATGTCGTTTCCTCCAATTTCTTATGATCTTTGATCGGCTTGATTTTTTTCTTGCCAGCCATTCGTTTGAAGCTGTTCAAGTTCAGCTCTCGCCCCCCTGTCAACCCGTTTGGACGCCAGACCAAAAAAATGATCATCAAGATGGCGACCACAATCTCTGTCATGCCATACGCCTCAAAACCGCTCCTTGTCAATCCGAGTTCAACCTGACTTAGACCCTGCCTTGCAAGGGTGACGATAAGCGTCCCGAAGAAAGCACCGGATACCGACATTGATCCGCCGATAACAAGCATCGACAGAACGACGAACAATTGAGAAAGATAAAATGACGCCGCCGTGATCGACAAGATGTAATGTGAATAAAGGCCTCCGGCCAGACCGGCAATGAAAGCGCTGGCGACGTAGCCGACATAGCGGACGGCGATAAAATTGATCCCGCTCGAACGTGCCGCATAACGGTCATCCCTCGTAGCGCGAAGCTTCAGGCCAAGAGAAGACTCTTTGAACATGAAGACGGCAATGATGACAAGTACAGCGACGGCCATAACAAGTTCATACGTCGTTTTGCGCGATCCGCCTCCAAGCGTAAAGGTGCGCGGTCCGTTTGTGACCTGAGACCACTGTGACAGCACGACGTTAAAGACGATCAGAAGTGCAAATTGGGTGATTGCGCCTACCGAATCCGACAGTCGCATCAGCGGCCATGCAATCAACGCGGCAACAAGCGTCGCGACGAGAGCACCGGCCAGAAGAGCGAGAAGGAAAGGAAGATGTAAGTTGACCAGAGAAGGATACATCGTCGGTATCTGCATACTCTTTATCATCGGATCCATTGAGAAAATAGCTGAAAAGAATGCTCCGATGCCGGCGTAACCGACGTAACTCCAGTTCAAAATACCGGAGTTTCCCATGTACATCTGAAATCCTAACACCATAATCAGAGTGATCGTGCTGGATGTAAAAATATCCTCGATAAAAGGGATGTTGAGCCACCAGATAAAAAACCCGATCGCGCAGTAAATAACGATCAAAAAGACAGGTGTTGACCATTTTCCCGCAAAATCGAAGCTTGAAAAAGATCCGATATCGTTGGGTTTTGCTGATATTGTATTTTTCTTCGTATTCATCCGACACGTTCCTCCTGATAGCTGCCTCTTATCAAGCCTTCCGGTTTCAAAAGCAGGAAAGTGATGACGATGATAAACATGATGGCATCACGGTAAGAAAGCAGTGTGGTCGGCAATACCAACGAAAGCGTATTGGAAATAAACGCGTAAACAAAGCCTCCGGCTACCGCGCCCGGCAGTGA
>JAAZJV010000214.1 GCA_012800135.1 Clostridiaceae bacterium
CCGCAGAGCAGGTCCGGAACCGCTGTATAAAGGACGATCTGCGCCAAAGGACCTGAGGGCGCAATCCTAGATATTTTTGTCGGAACTTCTACTTCTCTGTCGACGGAATCTGTAAATGTGCGCGTTTCCGGCTCGGTGGGTTCAGGATCCGTCGGAGCGGGATCAGTCTTGGCCGGCGGAGCAGGTTCGGTCGCTTCAATAGATGGCGGTGAAGACGGCTCTGTCGGATCGTCAGACGGCGTTTTAGGTCCACAGCTCGTGATCATCAACGACAGAGCCATGATCATCGCTAAAACAAGCGAAACCCATGTCAAATTTTTCTTTCTCATGTTTTTCCTCCTATTTTCATTTTTCGGTTTAACCTTATTGGCGGCAAGTTGATTTGCCGCTCCCATCGCGATGTACCTCATCGCGTATGACTCTTATCTTGACGCTTTATTTTTAGCTTTTTCCTGTTTCAAAAACGCTAACAGGCATTTCGTTATGCTCTTTTTGCCCCTGAGTTTTCGCGTCGAATCTCTCATTTTGTTGCTTCTTGACTGCGTATTTCTTCAAAATCAGGCAAAACGGTCACGATATCCGTTTTTGCACTGCTTTCCAGTTGTATGGGCACACGGTAGACATGCGATAAAAGCGATTCGGACAGTACTTCCTGCGGTTTTCCGAACGCTATCGCAGATCCTCCCTCAATGAGCAGCACGTCATCTGCGTAAAGAAAAATATGTTGCGGATTGTGTGTTGAAATGAGCACGAGATAGCCGCGGTTCGCGAGTTGTCGAATCTCTTCGAGGACACGTATCTGATTGCCGTAATCGAGACTCGCCGTCGGCTCGTCCATGATCAGGATCGGGGCATCCTGCGCGACGGCACGCGCAATCAGAACCAGTTGTTGTTCGCCGCCCGAGAGCTGGTCGTATAGTCGATTGGCGAATGATTCAATTTGCAGAACCTTCATCGCCTCAATTGCCTTAATGCGCTCGCGCTTTCCCGGTTGCGCGAACATGCTGAAAGAAGCCGTCGTCCCCATCAAGACCATTTCTTCGACGGTAAACTGAAATGTGCCCCTTTGAGTCTGCGGTATATAAGCCATCTGCTTGGCGCGCTCGCGACTCGACAAGGTTTTAACGCTGAGCCCGTTGATCTTGATTTCCCCTCTCTTCAGCGGAAGTACGCCGAGGATTAATTTGAAAAGAGTTGATTTTCCGGCGCCGTTCGCTCCGAGAACACCGACCACGCGTCCGCGTGGGACGGAGAAGGTGAGATTCTTCAATACTTCGTTCTGGCGGTAGCTGAACGAAACATCTTGCACGTCTATGCCGCCCGGCTTCTCAAGATTCGCTTTTATCATCCCGTCACGCTCTTTCTGCCCTCACGAATAATGAGAAAAACAAAGAAAGGAGCGCCGATAAACGCGGTCAATATTCCGAGCGGAATACCTGCTGTCGTGGCGCGCCGTGCGATGTTGTCGACGAATAAGAGAAAGCTTGAACCGATGATTGTCGAAGCGGGAAGAGAGACACGGTTGTCACTTCCGACCATCATGCG
>JAAZJV010000215.1 GCA_012800135.1 Clostridiaceae bacterium
AAGGTGATCTTGCCGCCATTCTCACCAATCTCAATGAGCACGATGTCCTGTTCATCGATGAAATACATCGCCTTAATCGCCAAGTTGAAGAGATTCTTTATCCCGCCATGGAAGATTATGCACTGGATATTATGATCGGAAAAGGTCCTTCTGCGCGTTCAATTAGGTTGGATCTGCCGCATTTCACACTGATCGGTGCTACGACGCGCGCAGGTCTTTTGACGTCACCGCTGCGTGACCGATTCGGACTGATTCAGCGTCTCGATCTCTATAAACCAGCAGACATTGCGTTGATTCTAACAAGATATGCCGGCTTGCTCGGCGTCGGTATAGATGCCGATGGTCTCGAGGTGCTTTCAACGCGCTGCCGCGGCACGCCGCGTGTCGCTATAAGGCTTTTGCGTCGCATGCGTGATTACGCGCAAATCATCGGCGACAACGTCATCAATCGCGAAATATGTGATATCGGTTTGAAGGCTCTCGACATTGATGAAATCGGGCTTGACGGCAATGACCGGCTGATCATGCGCATCATCGCGGAAATGTACGACGGCGGCCCCGTTGGCTTAGATACGTTGGCAGCATCGACCGGTGAAGATGCGGTGACGATCGAAGATATTTACGAGCCCTATCTCATGCAGATCGGTTTTATCGCAAAGACGCCGCGCGGACGTATTTTGACAAGGGGAGGGTATGAGCATCTCGGGTTGCCGTATTCGTTGCGCGACAACCCTCGTCGTGTATCGGATGCGCAAATCACGCTCAACGAACTACTTGATGGCCAGGGTGACCTGTGAACGCGGAGTGCAGGAGCCAAAAACAAGCTTGCCGTGTTGCCGTTCATAAGACGCGACAATTCTCCCGTGTGCGTTAAAGCCGAAAAAATACGAGCGTCTCGTGTTGCCGTACGCGGCACGCGACAAATCACTATGGAGTTCACTAGGCGAAATGAATAGGAGCGTCTCGTGTGGCGTTCACAAGACGCGACAATTCTCCAGGATGTACATTGGCCGAAATTATTACAAGCGACCCGTGTCGCCACACGCGACACACGAGAAATCTTTTGTTTTGCCAGACGCGCAAATCACAATCAATAATCTAAACGATGGACAGGGGTTCCTATGAACGAGGAGTACAGGGGACAGAAATGGTTGCTTCACCAATGTTGCGGTCCGTGCTCGATGTGGCCGCTCGACACGCTTTGCCATGTCGGCGTCGACGTAACTTTGCTTTTTTTTAACCCCAATATTCATCCAAATATGGAATGGCGCCGCCGTATGGAAAACGCCAGCAAGGCGGCGGTATACTATGAGGTTCCGTTGATTATCAATCCGCTTTGTGTGCCGAGTGTTTGGCGAGAACGTGCCAACGACGGCGCTGAGCGGTGCCGTTTTTGTTATCGTGTTCGTCTTGAGCACCTGGCAAAAGTAGCGCACAGACTAGGCATCAAATACGTCAGCACGACGTTGCTCGTCAGTCCGTGGCAAAATCGCGATGTTTTGATTGAAGAAGGCAGGCGCGCATGTGAGCCGTACTCGATCGAGTTTGTTCCATGCGATTGGCGTAACGGTTACCGTCGCGGCCAGCAGTTGGCAAAGGAAATTGGGCTCTACCGTCAGAAATATTGCGGCTGTATTCTGTCACTTGAATCGTCCGATTTTTATGAAAAAATTGCGCGCGAGCACGACACGTTAGTATTCCAAGACACTCTGGCGCGGTGTGATCGATTACGTCTCGTATCAGAAGGTGTTTTTGACGAAGCAGTCGTTTGAAATCCACGATTCATCTGAAATCCACGATTCATTTCCCCGAAATTTCTTTCTTCCTTATGTGGTGGATCTTCTGTTTGCAACAAACAAGCAGTTCCAGCGATCCTCAAACGTTCGCCCGTCTACAATAATTCTGCTTCAATGGCGAAAAAGACAGCTCAATCTGTCTCACTCTTTTCCGCACGTTCTTTGTCATTCACCCCACCTTCCCCCGTCATCCTCAGCCTTACCCGTCTTCTGCACCCGCCTCTTCTCCAAGTATTCCCCGGTATCCCCAATCGCTTCTCCTCCCGGCCGCACATCTTTTGTCGTTTCTTCTCCATTGACAGCTAACAGGAGGTAAAGGCAGCTAATGTCGGAAAAAAGGCGAAAAACAAGATCGACCACTCCACTAAACTTGTCATATGGCTACTTATCTTCGAAAATATATCTGCGGCAAAAAGGCCCTCGACTATTGGAAGGTTCCGAATCTCCGAGGCGTGATCGAACCCGAAAATGCTGAGTTTCCGCTAGAACACGTCATCTTCACCGATCGATCCCTCTATCGACCGCAAGGCATAAAGATCCATAACTGCCGCATCAAAGGCGCCGAAGCATACACCCAAAAAGGCGTCTGCACCCTGCCGCTCGTCTTCATGCAAGTCGCCCTTGAGTACACCATCCATGAACTCATCTACCTCGGATTGCAAATCTGCTCCTACCAAGAAGGATCGCCCCTCTGTACCGTAGAAGATCTCCACGCTTGTGCCAAGAAACTCAAAGGTCATCGAGGCCGTCAAAAAGCTCTCCGCGCCATCCGCTACCTCGATAACGGCTCACGCTCTCCCATGGAATCCATCCTCTACATGTACCTCCGACTCCCCAATGCCCTAGGAGGATGCGCCTTCACCGACATACGTCTCAATCAAAAACTATCCTTGCGCAAAACAGGGAGAACCTACTATGCCGATCTCTACGTCCCTTCCTGTAAACTCGATATCGAATATGACAGCCAAACCCATCACGACAACCCCACTGCCTATTCAAAGGACAGTATCCGTGCCGCTCATCTCGAAGACGAAGGCTATCAAATCCTCTCCGTCAAACCGATCCAGCTCTATAACCTCAAACACTTCGAGACCCTAGCCAAAAACATCGCCCGACGTATCGGCAAGCGCCTTCGTATCCGTGCCCGAAAGTTCTTCGACAGCTTTGCCGCTCTACGCGATCTTCTCACTAAGGAAGCACACCGCATCCGATCACGCTTTAAAAAGACAGGATCATTCGAATTCCCGAAGTTCCCCGGTGTCTTGTGCATGTATCCTATCTATCTTGA
>JAAZJV010000216.1 GCA_012800135.1 Clostridiaceae bacterium
ACTTTGAAATGCAGCCGGAAACGATTGAGGAGTGTATCACGCCGAACACGAAAGCGCTGATCATCAACACGCCGAACAATCCTACAGGTTCTGTCATGACTCGCGAGACCATGGTGAAAATCGCGGAACTGGCTGTCGAACACGACCTGATGGTCATTTCCGATGATGTATACAATACCTTGCTCTACGACGGCGCGGAGGCTCCTTGTATAGCGTCATTTCCGGGTATGAAGGAACGTACAATGATCATTAATAGCTTCTCGAAGTCTTTTGCGATGACGGGATGGCGTATCGGTTATGCTGTGGGGCCGGCAGAGATCGTCGACCGCATGACGAAATGTCAGGAAAATTTTAACGCCTGCGCGAATGCCCCGGGTCAGTACACGTGTGCGGTAGCGCTCGATCATCCGGAGCTGAGCGAAGAGCTGCGCCAGATCTTTGAGCATCGCCGCGCGATTTTGCTTGACGGGCTGGCAAAGATCGACGGCATTCGCTTTAACAAGCCAAACGGTGCGTTCTATGCCTTTGCCGACATTAGCAGCTTCGGTTTAAGCAGCGTCGAATTCTGCAACCGCCTTCTTGATGAACAGAAGGTTGTCTGCATCCCGGGCAGTGCTTTCGGCGAATGCGGCGAAGGATTTATCCGCATCGCGTATACCTGTCTGGAGGAAGACCTGCACGAAGGGCTTCGCCGTATTGAAATGTTCTGCAGATCTCTATAATGTTCTTTCCTTTCTTCCGTTGCCATAAGCAGAAGGCTCAAAGGAAAACATCTGAATAGAGACACTGTTCTGTTTGTTTCGTCATGATGACGAGAAGTATTTGGAATGCTGACACTGAAAGGAAGTACGTTATGACACAGGATCTTTGTGCGCTAATACATGAAAAAAAGCTCATTTCCATCGTCCGCGGCGCGCCAACGAATAAAATCGTTCCCATTGCGGAGGCGCTCTATCACGGCGGCTTTCGATTTATGGAGATCACCTTTGACCAGATTGGAGAAATTCCAAACGAGGAGACAGCTGCTCAAATCCGTGCCGTGTGTGAGGCCTTTGACGGGCGTATGTATGTCGGTGCAGGTACAGTTATGACAAAAACACAGCTCAAACTGGCAACAGGAGCAGGTGCAAAATTTATCGTTTCACCAAATGTGGATGCATCAATAATTCGCGATACAAAGGCTGCCGGATTGCTGTCTATTCCAGGAGCGTTTACACCTACAGAAATCGCAGCCGCCCATCAGGCAGGCGCCGATTTTGTCAAGCTCTTCCCGGCTGACTGTGTCGATTTACGTTACATCAAAGCAATTTGTGCACCTTTGAACCACATCCCGCTCTTGGCTGTTAGCGGTGTGACGCCTGAAAATTTTGTTGACTATCTGAAAGCCGGGATGGCCGGAGCAGGCATTGGCAGTGTTCTGGTCAAGAAAGAGGATGTGTCCGCAGAGAATTATGGCGCGATCGCAGAACGTGCAGCGAGCTATGTCGCAGTCGTCAGCCGCTTCTGCACTTAAGTTGAGATGGTTGAGCTTGAAGATCCTCTTTGCACATGCAGTAAACGTGATATGATATCTTTCAAGAGCCGTTTGTAAGGCAGGAGCATCGAAAATACAATGCCCGTAAGTTAACAAAACACACGCATGATACTGCTTGATATTGAGGAAAGGGGAAGCTTAATGGCGCAGATTTTATTAGGTAAAGCCGTAGCGGATGCTCGCTCAGAGGATCTTATTAGGCGTGTGGACGTTCTCAAGAAAAAGGGTATTCAGCCAAAACTTGTGATTGTGCGTGTTGGCGAGAAGCCGGAAGATCTTTCGTATGAGCGCGGCGCGTTGAATCGTGCCAAACGCATCGGTGTGGAGACAGAAGTACGGGTATTTCAAGAGAACGCTTCGACTGACGAAGTGCTCGGAGCGATCGCTGCCATCAACGAGGATCCTAAGATCCACGGATGTCTTATTTTTCGTCCTCTTCCTAAGACCATTGATGAGCGTATCATCTGCGAATCACTTGCACCGGAGAAGGATGTTGACGGAATCGGCTCCGCGTCTATGGCACATGTTTTCATGAATCAAGGAAGCGGATTTGCTCCATGTACGGCTGAAGCCGTACTTGCCATGCTAAAGCATTACAATATCCCGATTAGCGGCTCGCGCGTGACAGTCATCGGCAGAAGTCTTGTCATCGGGAAACCTGTGTCGATGATGCTTTTGAACGAAAATGCGACGGTGACGATATGTCACACGAGGACGCGAAATCTTGCCTTTGTGACGCGCGAATCCGATATCATTGTCGCTTGTGCGGGAAAAGCCTTGATGGTGGATGAGGGTTTTGTTCGCGAAGGGCAAACGGTCATCGATGTCGGTATCAACGTCAATGACGAAGGGAAATTAGTTGGCGATGTCGATTTTGATTCAGTGGAGCCGATCGTTGCCAATATTACACCGACACCGCGCGGTGTCGGCTCAGTTACGACGACCATGTTGATGCAGCACGTTGTGGAGGCTGCTGAGAAGATTTGACGGAAACGTTCACCTTTTCGTATAATCTAAACGTTATGCCTTATTTTAACAAGTTCACAGAAGCAAGACCGATCAAACGGTAAATATAATCACGAATTCTTTGGAGAGAGAACATGAAACGAACATATCAACCAAAACGTCGCAAACGCTCACGCGTACACGGATTCCGTAAAAGGATGGCGACAAGACAGGGAAGACAGGTTATTAAACGCAGAAGAATTAAGGGTCGCAAGAGACTAACGTGGTAATCCTCGGAGGCGGATAATGACGCGCGCCGAAAGGCTAACAAATAACCGCGATTTTACACGTGTATACCGGAAAGGAACTTGGAAACGCGGTCGCTTTATCGGCCTACATTTTTTAAAGCGCCGAGGACGAAATGCCGTAGGTTCGGCTCGAGTCGGATTCACAGTGAATCGATCGCTCAAAAATGCGGTCGAGCGCAATCGTATGAAACGTTTGCTTCGCGAAGCCTTTCGCTTGGCACAGCTTGTCATCATTCCCGGTGTCGATATTGTGGTGAGCGGCCGCTGGAAGAAGGAGAGCGAACCTCGGGTTACAGACCTCATTGATGAGATTCAAAAGCTGATCACGGAGGTTGGAATCGGAAGTATTGAGTCACCTTTCGAGAAGAACACATCGGTAAATAATCTTGATTGACTGAAGATACTTTGGAAAACAACGTGCTCACGGATAAAGTAGATTTGCATGAAGAAACAAACGACAAATTGAGCGCTCCGCGCCGTTCGGTGCCGGCTTCTTTGATGCTGGGCGCCATTCGTACGTATCAGCGTCAATTGTCACCTAACCATCTGCCTTGCTGCCGTTTCTCACCGACGTGTTCTACGTATGCAATGGAGGCGATACAGCGCTTCGGCGCATTTCGCGGGGGATTGCTTGCGTTGTGGCGTCTATTGCGCTGCAATCCGTTTGTTCGCGGCGGTTATGACCCCGTACCGACCTCTTGGCCGACGTGGCACAAGGATGTTCATTTTTCCGGGAACAGAAAGAACGGATGACGCGTGCAATCTGAAAGCGCAGTTTTCGTAAGGTGTAAATGTGGCGTTTAGATCAGCAGGAACAAAGCTTCCGTCATTAGAGCCCCTGTTTTCTGTTTAACAAGTAACAGGTCAATCGCAAAGAGCGGATCAGTAGGATTTACTGAAACCTGTGCAACAGACATACTGAAAGAGAGACAAAAGCGATGAATTTTATACCGGTACAGCTAGGACTACTGGATCCTCTTTACAAATTGTTCGGCTGGATTCTCGGCGTGCTTTACTCGTGGATCGGCAGTTATGGCTTGGTCATTATCCTTTTCACCGTGGGTATCCGACTGCTGCTGATGCCGCTGGCGCTGAAGTCGCAGCGCAGTTCGCTTCGCCAACAACTGCTTGTCGATGAAGTAAACGAAATTAAGCGCCATTACGGCAATGACCAGCAGCGCGTTAACGAAATGACGCAGCAGCTTTATAAGGAGAACGGCATTTCAATGACCTCCGGCTGTCTTCCCATGGTGCTCCAGCTGCTCCTGATTTGGCCTGTGTTTTATCTTTTCCGTTCACCGCTTCGCTGGATCACGAACGTATCTGTCCAGAATTTGAGAAACATCGCGGGTCTGATGCAGACGCACGGTCTGATGACGCAAGCAGAAGTCAACAACGTCGCTTTGATGGACATCCCGGTACTTGCAGGACTTCGCGACTCGGGCACAGTGCTTGAACAGTCTGTCTCAAACGGATGGATAACCCTCGATAAATTGATTAATACGAACTTTCTCGGCATGGATCTTGCCCGAACGCCCTCGTGGAATCCTTTGAACTGGTTCGGTGAAAACTGGCGAGTTGAGCTGCCGCTTGTCATACTCATCCTTATCACAATGATCACCTACTTCATTCAGATGAAAATCATGCGCAACAGCCGCCCACGCCCTGAGAAGACAAAGGAAGAAAAAAGAAGAGACAAAGCCAATCCGGCAAAACGCGGTCAAGAAGCCGATACAGGTTCCGGCATGTTGAAGTCGATGAACTATATCATGCCGATTTTCATGTTGTTCACCATGTTTCGTATGCCTGCCGCTATGTGCGTTTTCTGGTTTGCTCAAAACATCGTTTACCTTATGCAGTCGATGATTGGCTATCAATACTACATCCGACCGCTCCGACTGTCTTATGAACGTGACCAGGCCCAATATGATCGGTCACGTCCCGCCGAAATTGCTGACGGCAACCGTCCCTCAAAGAATCGCAAAAGCAAAGACAAAAAGAAACGCGAGAAGCGATCTCTGATGTCGGTGATTCGCGGTGACGGTCCTCGCGAGTAACTCAGTCGTTTATAGAAGGAGATTTTTTCACATGGATCATGTGGTTGAAACGACAGGAAAAACCGTAGATCAGGCCGTAGAGAAGGCCTTAGAAGAACTAGATATTTCATTAACGGATGCGCTGATAGAAATCCTTGACGAAGGCGACAAAGGAGGCATTTTCGGATTTGGTCGTCAGCCTGCGCGTGTGCGCGTCACCGATATAAGTGACGATGAAGATAGGTGCCGTGAACGCGAGCGCCGACGTGCGACCCTTGAAAGCGGACATTACAAAAACGTCAACGACGATGACGACGATGACGACGATGATGCTGAAGAGTGGAAAATGCCCGCAGAGGAGCGTGGTCTTGATGCCGCGGAAAATGCGGCGTTAGACTATGTCGAGGCGATTCTATCCGGTATAGGTATTCACGGCCGGCTGGAATCCTACATTGATGAAGAAGGCAGCTTGGAGATCGATATTTCCGGTAACGACTGCGGTGTCGCGATCGGCCGCCACGGAGAAACGCTTGATGCCATTCAATATTTAACCAATATCGTGGCCAACCGTTGGATGGACGATTTTCTTCGCGTGATTGTGGACGTCTCCGGTTATCGCCATCGCCGTGAACAGCGTTTGAGCCGTATTGCCAACAAAACGGCAGAGCGTGTGCTTGCAACAGGCCGTGAATCAAAGCTCAAACCTATGACACCGGCCGAACGGCGCGTCATCCATGTGACGTTGCGTGACGTCGAAGGTATATCTACCTACAGCGAAGGAGCCGATCCGAGGCGCTATGTTGTGATCGCACCTTCTGTCGGAGTTGAATTTATTAACGACTAATCCGCAGCAATTGATCCGTTGAAAGACATACGGCGCAAGGTCTGAGACCAAGACGCAAAAACGTACATCCGGATGCGGAAGCCGTATCCGGATCTTTGATTGTATTAAACAAAGAAAGGACGATGTGCGATGAATCCCGATCAAGATACGATAGCGGCTTTTTCTACACCGCCCGGCGAAAGCGGGATCGCCGTCATGCGCCTTTCCGGTCCCGATGCGGCGACTATATGTGATAGGCTTTTTATCCCGGCCGCGAATACGTTTCCCAAACCTTCCCAAATGAAGGGATATACGCTTGCACCCGGTACGTGGGCAGGGATTGATGATGTCGTGCTTTCATGTTTTCGTGCACCACATTCATTTACAGGAGAAGATGTATACGAAATCTCTTGTCACGGAGGAAAGGCTATCCGTGAAGGCGTCCTTGCGAGCGCTCTCTCTTCCGGTGCACGCGCGGCAGGTCCCGGCGAATACAGCCGTCGCGCTTTTCTAAACGGAAAATTGGACCTCGCATCTGCGGAAGCTGTTATGGATCTCATTGAGGCACAGGCAGAGAAGCAGGCAAAAGCTGCCTACCGCCAGTTAAAGGGAGATCTGTCGAATGCCGTGCGTATTCGCGCCGATCAACTCTATGCCATACTTGCCCATCTGGAAATGTTGCTGGACTGGGATGAGGAGGAAGAACGCGATGAAGATCGCCTCACTCTCACGGCAGATTTGAAGGAGGCGGAGTCGGCTCTGCGGCATCTGGCCTCGACGTTTCGAAGCGGACGTGTCGTTCGTGAAGGTCTTCATGTCGTCATCGCCGGAAATCCCAACGTCGGAAAATCATCTCTTCTCAATTCGCTGTCAGGTCGCTCCCGCGCCATTGTCAGCGATATTCCCGGTACAACACGCGACACGGTCGACATCGATGTGACGCTGGACGGTTATCTTTTGCACCTCACCGATACAGCGGGTTTTTCATGTGAAACAGAGGATCCTATCGAACTTGAAGGGATCGTCCGTGCCGGCGACGCTCTCAACGATGCGGACATCGTCCTTTGGGTGCTCTCGCCGCCGTTGCCAACACAGCATGCCCGTCATCATCAAGAAGAGCGAATTGACGAGCTCATCGAGCAAGGCATACCGGTACTTTTGATTCTAGGAAAAGATGACCTCAGATCGACGCTGTCTTCAACCGATGACCCCGTGCTCTATGCCGCCGAACGCTTCCCCGACCTTCCCACGTTGGCATGGTCTTACAAAGATCCGGAAGCACTTGTTCAACTAAAAAAGAGATTGGTGACCTTTATTGAGCAGGGTGAATTGGATTTCTGTTCTGACCGATCAGCAGATAGCATGATGGAAAATGATCTGAGCTACGATACAAATAAAAGCACGGAAACTGATGAGAAAAAAAGAAAGTTTCTCTCGAAGGCGCATGACGCAACAGAGAGAGACTTTTTACAAGATGCAAGATCCGGTCAATCGACGGGAAGCGAGGTGCTGATCACGCATGAACGTCATAAAGCTGCCGTAGATCGCGCGCTTGATCTCGTTTGTCGGGCCGCAAGCGATCTTGAGCGAGGACTTTCGTTCGACTTAGTGGCGATCACCGTGCGCGAAGCCATCTCGGAGCTGTCGCTGATCACAGGCGACGATGTCTCCGAAACGCTGATCGAGACAATTTTTAGTCGCTTTTGTATCGGAAAATAACGAGTGTGTCAGCTGATTGTAATTGCAGTAATATAGCTTGATCCTTATTATTTTAAGTAACGGGCTTATCAGGTGAGAACGCTTGCAATATGACTCGATCTGTCTATCTGTAATAGAAACAGGCGAAAACCGAATAGAT
>JAAZJV010000027.1 GCA_012800135.1 Clostridiaceae bacterium
AAACTGCGTTGACATCCTCACCGACGTCGGGTATATTGTCTTAGCTTGGGTGATTAGCTCAGCTGGTTAGAGTGCCTGCGTGACATGCAGGAGGCCATAGGTTCAAGTCCCATATCACCCACCAAATGTAAAACCGCTGGTGCCTCGTTGTTCCAGCGGTTTATGTTTTCATTAAGCATTTATCTGATTTGTCGGTTTTTTGTTTTTGTCTCTTTTGTCCGACTTCCGATTTTTCAGGTATCCTGTTTTTCTGCGTGGTCAGAAGGTTGTATGTCGGGGTTCATCGAATATTTTCTTGTATGAAAGTCAGAAGTAGCTTCCGGCACATCAGCATAAGAAGAAAATTCTTCATCGGTCGCCGGCACCTGTTCACGAATATAATTGAGCAGTTGATGTCGCTTAACCCTGTACCAAAAACGATGTGTAATACGCAACAGAGTAGAATCCAGAGGATAGAAAAAACGTCCCGCGTTAAAGTCAATTAACATCGGGTAAAGGCTCGTTCTGCCGTCGAGTTTTCCTAGATAATTGACAGTACCCGCACCCGCTGACGTCACTTCATCACGGTTTGTCATGTCGGTCATTAAGATAACTAGATTGCGACGGGTAGGTTGCGTCTTATCATTATCAAAAATTAAACGTTCACAACTCTTTAGAACTTGATCAACCACAATAACGTTTAGCATGGGATGATAATAGAGGAACACTCGGTCAAAGCGTTTACGTCGAAAGGGTGTCCATCGCGGGCGGAGTCCAATCGCATCGAAAGGCTCTCGCGCGCGCATTGTCCACCCTTTTTCCTCAAATACAAGGCGGATATCTTTGCGCCATGTCGGCCATATATTCTGAAGATGGACGAAACGCGGTGAAAGACGAAACCTCCTAATTCGATCAAGACGGTGCACACTCTTAGGGTCACCAGGATCAAAACGTTCAAGCCATCCGCTTGAAAAAAGCTGAAAAACAAAAAGCACGCCCATGACTACAAGAATCACAAGTGACACCTTAAACAGCGTGCCAATCCATGTGATCGTGCTGATTTCAGGAACCGATTGGGCTTTTCGGTAAAGGACGTAAACACCAACGCTGAACAGCACGAGGAGGATAAATTGCGATATCATATCGCGAATCCAGGATCTTCCCCTCAC
This sequence comes from Clostridiaceae bacterium, assembly GCA_012800135.1. Lineage (GTDB taxonomy): Bacteria > Bacillota > Clostridia > Saccharofermentanales > DTU023 > UBA4923. The sequence continues at coordinate 1,149 of JAAZJV010000027.1, forward strand.
TTTTTTTCCTTCCAACTAACGTTGCATTAATACGCTTATTACAAGTTGACTTGTCCGTCAATTAATAGAGGACTGCAATGTCAGCTCTGTCGATCGTTGTCGCAATCCACGATAATATACTAAATGCAATTTATCGCCTGGGCGGTACCTATTTTTTATGTTAGAAAGATCGCGTGTCGTTTTTATTGCTTCACCGTCAGCAGTCACAATTACGTCTCCCGGCTGAAGTCCCGCGCGATCTCCCGCACCACCTTCGTCAACAGCTCGAACCAAAATACCAGGGTAATGCAGCCCTTCCTGTTTTGCAACCGTTTCACTCAACTGAGAAACCTGAATACCCATCATGGGCCATTCATACTTTCCTGTACGTATGATCGTCTCTATGATGATTTCAGCTTCATCAATCGGGATCGCAAAGCTGATGCCTTGAACCTGTTCTTCGGAGCTAGCATTAGAGTAGATTATCTTGAGCTGGTTAATCCCGATGACTTCACCGTAGGCATTGACGAGTGCACCACCGGAGTTTCCGGAGTTCAATGCCGCATCAGTCTGAATCAGAGGAATCGGCGATTCAGACAATTCACGTCCAAGCGCTGAGACAATGCCGGAAGTCACAGTCCCCCGAAGACGACCTGTCGGATTGCCTATGGCAATTGTCAGCTCTCCAACTACGAGTTTTGAAGACTCTCCGAGGACGACAGTCGGCAGATCTGACGCATCCATTTTGACTACGGCGATATCACCATACGGATCAGACCCCACCACATCAGCATCATATTCACGCCCATCATCCATATAAATATGCACCGATTTGGCATCGCCGACAACGTGGGCATTGGTCACGACATATCCGTCTTCAGAAATAATGAAGCCCGATCCGGCAACCGGCACCTGAGTGTAGCCCATCCAGCCGCGCGTCGTCACCGTCGTATAAATTGCGACGACAGCAGGTTTGACCTTATCGACGATCTCAGGGATCGTCAGGAGCGTTTTTCCTTCTTGCGGCAACGGACGCGCAAGGTCAGCAATGGTAAATTGGCCGTTTAGGTTGTCATTTTGGTTTATAGATTCAGACGGCAATGTGTCACCGCTACTCGGTTCGGTGTTTTTCTCTCCCGGCTGTGATTCAATTGCCACACTCGGCTTGCTAGCTTCCGATTCTGTAATGTCCGGCCGTTTCAAAAAGGACGGTATATTATCTTTAAAACTAAAAAAGTATACGAAACCGGTGACGACCGAAAATAGGATCGCGACAACGAGCGCTGTGACGATAATGCCGATGGCCAGATTGTTATTTCTGCCATTTCTCTTACCACGGCGTCCGCGCGACGAATCGCCATCGGATCCAAATCCTGTTTGGTCGCCTCCGCTATCATTATTCTGATAATTATGATACGAAGAATCATTATTTGTATAGTAAGAACTCTGATTCTGTTGATCCCTTCCGGAATAGTCATCGTTGTGAATATACGGCTGTTGACCCATCCTGACTCCCTCCGCTGTAACTTCACCTGCACTGCAATGTGTGAGTTGATATAAACTAACGTTCTGCCAGCCTCTTCAAAAACGCTCTTGAATAATCATTAAAAGATTCAATATAAACTATAAGCGTCAAATGTGTTATTATTGCGAACGAAATTTGTACGAGATGCTTAATTTATACATTCCTAACAAAACACATCATTAGGCACACAATACTCTAAAGCAAGTGAGGCAGGATAAATTGTGTTAAGGAAGAATTTACCCATGCAATTAATGCAAATAGCCATAACAATTACAAAAATCTAACTCATTCTAACTCAAAGTCAACGCCTCCCTACATTTCCTCGCAGTCTTTTCATATCATCCATAAATTCTTAATACTCGCAATTAATACTCGATTTCTTCAACCGATCGATTATTCCTGTCCCTCCATCTGCTCCTCAAGCTCCAGTGGTAGATTAGGATATGACTTATCAGATTCGGACACCAATTTCAGCATCTCAAATTCTTCCGAAGGCGCTTCATCACCAGCTTCTAACGTTGTCCTCGACTTTTTTAACTGATCCAAAATCATTTCATCAGAGTCCGACGTTATCATCAACTCTTCAAACTCCTCCGAAAGTATCTCATCGGATTCAGGAGTCATCAAATCCTCAAACTCAGGCGTACGCAACACACGATCCGATTCAGGAACTGCCATTGACTCCTCAGCCTCCGGCGGATACACTTTTTCATCAGATTCTGACGGCACCTTCAACTCTTCATACTCCTCCGAAAGAATCTCATCATCATATTCCAACACCATCTTTGACTCTTCAAACTCATCGAAAAGTTCTTCGTTAGATTCCAACGTAACTTTCTCCCCTCTAAGATCCTGTATGTACATCCCGTCCTCTTCTACGTAAGGATTCTCATGCTCCTCAGCTTTTAGAGCTCGCAGTCTAGATGTCATTGATGTCCAAAAAGATGAGTGTATTACTCTCTTTTTTAATCTTGATCTTGCTTCTGTCACAGTGCGTTGTTTTTTAGGCTTTGGTAGTTCTAAAGGCGAATTCATAACGTCCGCATTTTGAACAATATTTTGTGTCGATGTACGTTCAAAGGAATCGTAAACGTCTTTATCTGACAGTCGCTCAGTAACCCTCACCGGTATTCCTTCGTCAATTGGTTGGTAAAGCACATAATTGACGATCCGATCAAGCACATACTGTAAACCTTTAAGAATTCCGATTGATATAAGCGGGGTTGCAATTACCGTAATTATTAGTAAAAGCCCCTCTGCAACGATCCACATGGTTCCGGCAACGATACCTAGCACTGTTCTAAAAATACCGCCGCTTTCCGCGATAATATCGATCATGTGGTTGATATGGCGATCCATGCGTTCCAAAAGCATCATTGGTATAGCCTGATTATCAAGGGTGGCCAGTGGAAGGAATAAATGTGTAAGTATATAGAAAAGTAATACATATTTAAACGCATATAACAAAAGCACTAACGGCTTCACATAAACTGGCAACCGATAGTAATAACTAGAAAGAAAAGGCGTAATCAAAATTAATGCGATAAGAATAATAAGAGAGCTGGGCCAAGCAACGACAATCCATTTGTTCATGTAATTTGGATAAAAAACGATGCCGGCGAAAGCAAGCGCCATAATGAAGGCAAGGAAAAGATGTGCGTTGAAATGACGATGCGACTTGTAATCCGTATCGCTCCAAACCGGACCGATCAGAAATCCTTCAAGATAGTCCATAACGCCTCTAGCTTAATAGCTCCCTCGTCTCCTATCACTTACGTGACTATTGCAATCTATACTAAAAATCCGCGTCAATCTACGTCTATCTATCTTATTTACATCTATACAACTAGGCAAAAAACACCTATGTAGAAGAAAGTATAGCACGATGCGTCGAGATAATCTCAAAATTGACCTTAGCTTGTCTTCGAATGATAAAAAATGATTCCAATGAGGCCGGTCAGTTTTTCAAGTTTGCTTGAAATAGTGTTCACACAAAGTTTCTAGGAGGGACATTTTTTCAGTTTTATTAGATTTTATGACCCGAAAGATAACAAGAGGACACTATTTTCCTGCTTTTAGTTGAAAAAATGACCGACAAAACGCGAGGAGTATACATCTTTTCTAAATTAATCGAAAAATTGTCCCCGACGAAGCGCTCAGTTCACAAAAAGCATTCAGGTGGACAGTTTCTCAAGTTTTTGATAAAAAATGCCACTCAGATGCCTTTGGTGGACAATTTTTAAGATTTTTTAGAAAAATTTTTCATGCAACCGCTTGAGTAGACAGTTTTTAAAGTTTTTTAGAAACAGTATCCACTCAAGGCGTCTAGTGTGAACAGTTTTTGAAGTTTATGAGAAAAAGTGACTGAACAAAACACTTAGGATGAACAGTATCCCAAAATTAATCGAAAAATTGTCCATGCAACGTTCATTGAGATGGGACGATTGTCCACATCTAACGCAGGTATTCTAGGGTGTTGCCTGAGTCGCATCAAGTTTTGTACAAATTATGGAAAAAACTTTCACTTTTGTCGTATTTTTGCCTAAAAATAGCCTAAAAAACGAATCGAAAAGCGAGTTTGGAGATATTGAAAATCGAAATAATCAGGAATAAAATCAGCTCGTAAAATGGTGAGTTAGCTCTTTCTATTTTACGAACAACCGTTGCAACAGGACTCCTTCTAACGTTGGCTCTATTAGGATTTCTGTCTTTAACGAGAAAGTATGAGATAAGAATTATGAAAAGGCTTATCGCGATCGTATTGGCATTGACTTTGATCGGTCTCGCCGCATGCACGAACAAAACAACCCCGCCGGATACTTTGCCCTCTACATCTGAATCGGAAATACCGAGCGTTGTGAAGACAACAACATCTCCGGAAAGTGAAGAAATGACACTGCCGACGATGCCGGCAACAGAAACTTTTTCTTTTGAATCGAAGGAAGTGCGTTTGAAGTTTGAATTTCCGGTCTCATGGAAAGACAAAATGGAAACTGTAGAGGATGTCAACCGTTTCCTTATTTTTCCTCCCAGTCAGGACTACGGTGTACCGGAAAAGAAGGTCAATCTGTCCGTTTACTATTTCGATAACCCTTGGTTATATGGAGATTCTTTCGAGAAAACGACGAGTGAGGAGTATCTTGACAAGATCCTGTACCTTGAAAAGGACAAAGGTGAAAAAATCATCGAGAAAAGTCCTCTAAAAATGATGGGCAAAGATGCGCTGATGTTCATCTATTCCGACGTCGATTCTGAAGGGAAAGAAACAATCTACCGCAGCTACTTTATTGATGATGAGAAAGGACGCTGCTACAAGGTGTCCTTCCCCGTCGAGCGGGAAGGATGGGATGGACTCAAAACTTTTGCCGTTGAAGCACAGCGGGTGGTTGAGTCCATGAACCTTTTTATTCTTACAGATTCAAAACCCGCCATATTTGAAGACAAAGACGTGGGCTTCGCTTTCGAGTATCCGGGAAATTGGCATGCCTACAAGAGAGACGACGATTCCTGGAGAATTACACCTCCCATGCGTACCTACGACTTTCCGTACTTCATGGGTGGACTATCCCTCTCCTACACCCCTCCCGGCCAGTATGGGAACAGCTTTGAGGAAATCAATTGGCCGCCGATTCTGGAAGCCATCACGAAATTACCGGATCTGCAGATTGAATTGTCAAAGATCGGAAACGCTCAGGCTCTGATACTTCATACAGTGCAGCAAGCGCAAGGGTACTCCGCTACCTTCGTGTGGACTCGAATCCTGATCGATGCCGGGGAAGGCGGTTTCTATCTCTTCGGATATAACACCGAAAAGGACAATCAGGCGTATGAGCCGTTCCTTGCTGAGGTAGAAAAAATCGTTCAGAGCTTCCGCATAACGGGTCACTAATATTCCTAGCGATGATATGTTGCGTATCTATATATCTATCTCTCACTCTCCATTTTGGAGTAGAGATAATTAATCATAAGACAAAAAGTCGACGATTCACATCCGTTTGTACCTTAAACAAAAAGAAATGAAAGGGTAATTAAAATGAAAAAACCACACCTCCTGCTGGTACTTCTTATCCTGCTGAGCGTCCTGCTGAGCAGCTGTCAAAATGCACCCAACCCTTCGGAAACCGTGCCGCCCGGCGGCACGACGGTGTCGACGGATGGGGAGCAAACGGATCCGGCAACGGAACCAACTGAACCGACTGAACCTTCGGTACCTGCCGATAAGTTCCTGTTGGAATTGAAAGAATTGAGCTTAAAAATCGTATT
>JAAZJV010000341.1 GCA_012800135.1 Clostridiaceae bacterium
GCTGTGTTCGCCCAAGACCGTGAAGCCTTGATCAAGATGGAGCGGAAACTTAGCGGAGCAGCCGGAAACTTTTACATCAATGATAAACCGACGGGAGCCGTTGTCGGACAACAGCCGTTCGGTGGTTCACGTGCATCCGGCACAAACGATAAGGCAGGTTCTATTTTTAACATGATTCGTTGGACAAGTCCGCGTGTAATCAAAGAAACATTTGTGCCTTCTAAGGACATCGCGTATCCATATATGAAAGAAGATGGCAACGCCTGAACTTTGTTTTTTTCATGAAGAATGATGGCGACGCACAATGCTCTTCACCGGAATGTCAAGTCGATAGTGATATCTTGTCTTGCTCTCCGGTGATAGGTGCGCCAAAAAAGAAAGAGGTTTTTGTGGACGATCAACGGATCGAGAGTCATCCGATCTTACAATTTGAAAAAGGCGCGGTACTGTCATTCACATTTGACGGACGCCCGATGGTGGGAAGAGAAGGTGACACGGTTGCCTCGGCTCTCTTCGCAAACGGTGTTCAAGTGTTTGGCCGTCATTTTAAGACGAAACGCGCGCGCGGATTTTATTGTGCGATCGGCAACTGCAGTTCGTGTTTGATGGTTGTAAACGGAAAATCCAATATCCGAACATGCACGACGTATCTTGAAGAGGGGATGGTCGTTGAGACGCAAGAAGACCGTGGGAACTTGCCAAGAAATAAGATGGTTGGTCAAGTAGTCGAAATGCCGAAAGGGGAGCCAGATGATGTATGAAACCGATGTTGTCGTCATCGGCGGCGGACCGGCAGGCCTCATGGCGTCAAATGCAGCTGCCGAGGCAGGGGCATCGGTGCTTCTGATCGAACGTTTCGCACAACTTGGCGGTCAGCTTATCAAGCAAACACACAAATTTTTCGGATCTGAAAAACAGTATGCCTCCGTGCGTGGTATAGATATTCCGTCACGCATAGCGGAGGCGCGAGCACTTGTTGAGGAACGTGTGACGATCTGGACGCGTGCGACAGTTCTCGGCCTTTTTGACGACAGTGTCATCACAGTCGATCGTGACGGGAAATACTGCAAGGTCAAACCTTCAAGAATCATTGTAGCAACGGGGGCGTCGGAGAAGTTTCTTACTTTTCCCAACAATGATCTTCCCGGCATATATGGCGCAGGAGCCGTGCAGACCATGATGAACGTCTACGGGGTTCGTCCCGGACGACGTGTTCTGATGGTCGGCGCGGGCAATATCGGACTGATTGTCAGCTACCAGCTATTACAAGCCGGTGTGAAGGTTGTTGCCGTTGTCGAAGGTCTTCCGAAAATCGGCGGTTACGCGGTGCACGCGAGCAAGATTCGTCGTGCCGGTGTACCGATTCTGACATCGCACACCCTGTTAAGAGCAGACGGTGTTGATGGCGTTGAATCTGCAGTGATCGCCCAAATCGATAACTCTTGGCAGCCGATACCGGAAAGCTCAAAATCCTTGTCCTGCGATGTAATCTGTATTTCTGTGGGGCTTTCGCCACTTGCAGAGTTATTGTGGCAGGCAGAGTGCAAAATGCGTTATGTTCCGCAGTTGGGCGGATACGTTCCTCTTCGCAATGAGAGACTTGAAACTTCTGTGCCGGATATTTACGTTGCCGGTGACGTCGCCGGTATCGAAGAAGCGAGCGCTGCGATGGTTGAGGGTCGACTTGCAGGACTTGAGGCGGCGTCATCGCTTGGTTTAAGTACGCCGACAATTGACGACGAACGCGCCGATCTTCGACAACAACTCGACGAATTGCGCGCCGGTCCGAGCGGTGAAAAGATCCGTTCCGGTCTTGTAAAGGCAGGCATTGTATGAAAAGGAACTTAATCGTGTTGAACGCAACTGACGTTGCCGATAATTTAGGATTCTCCGAAGTTCCGATTTCAGGATTCTACGAAGTTCCGATTATAAATTATAACAAGATATATAAAGATGAGCACCGCATGAAAGGAGCTTTATCATGTTGACTACAACAGGTGTCGCAGATAACAATCTTATTCAGCGTTGCCTCCCGTCGCCATCGCGACGTGCATTGAGACCATATCCGGTGATCGAATGTTTCCAGGAGATTCCTTGCAATCCGTGTAGCACATCGTGCCCTTTCCATGCGATTTTGCCGATGGATTCCATCCACGACATTCCGGTATTGGATTTTGATAAATGCACCGGATGCGGGGCGTGCGCACGTGTATGTCCCGGACTTGCGATATTTATTGTTGATGAGAGCAGAGGTGACGGCACTGGGTCGGTCTCGTTGCCGTACGAGTTTTGCCCTCTTCCGCAAAAAGGGGAGATCGTTTTTACGATGGATCGCGCAGGATGTGTGATTGGGGAGGGTACTGTTGTTCGCGTTTCTCCGGGAAAAACCTCCGGGACGCCGCTCGTAACACTTAATGTCCCGATTGAACAAGTACACGATGTTCGTTTCTTTTGCAGTAAGGAGCGCGCTGACCGATTTGTTTTGCTGAATACCGCCGAGACTATTTCCGATAAGATCATTCTCTCAGCAATTGATGATGACTCTGATACAGCAGTACCGGCTATCGTCGAAGATGATAATAATGCTGGAAACGAAGAATCGCCTCCTGTTTCTAAGAACATTGATAACGAGAAAAATGAGCGTGAACGTGACGATAACGGCAACGACACGGACGAAGATGAAGCGATAATTTGCCGTTGCGAGGGGATTACACGACGCGAGATTCGCGAACTGATTGCGGAAGGATATACGACCGTAGACGAAATCAAGCGCATCAGCCGTTCCGGAATGGGTCCATGTCAAGCGAGGACATGCGGTCCTCTCATTGCAGATGAAATTGCCCGTATGACGGGACAATCGCGTGACTCTATCCAGCCTTCGATGCATCGTCCTCCGGTCGTCGCACAACCCATTGCTTTTTTCACAGGAGGTGACGACGAATGAGCCTTCCCAAAACAGCTTCAATAGTGATTATTGGCGGGGGCATCTCCGGCTGTGCAATCGCATGGAATCTAGCGCATCGTGGCGTGAAAGAC
>JAAZJV010000028.1 GCA_012800135.1 Clostridiaceae bacterium
ATTCGTAAAGGCGCTATTCATCTTGCCGACCAAGGCGCATTAGATTGTACGTTGCGCGCGCGCCTCCACACGGCAGTCAGTCGCGCTTTAGAGGATCATAACGACGATGTTGTCGAATCTTTATGAGATGAATCGCCCAAGAAAGACGATAAACTTACTTTGACGACACATTGTTGCATTGTGAATAAGGCGACATATACATCAAATTGAAGCGGAATTGAGCAGTTTTTCCGCTTCAATAACGACAACATGAGGAGGATTGCAATGAGACGCTCGTGCCTTTTTTTGCCGGGGAACCAACCGAGTATGCTGCAAAATGGAATGGTACTCGCATGTGATGTTCTTATATTTGATTTGGAAGACGCCGTTTCTGAGAACGAAAAAGATGCGGCACGCGAACTTGTCAGTCAGGCTCTTCTTACACTCGATTTCGGAATGCGTGAGAAAGTCGTGCGCGTCAATGACGTGGAAACGCCGCACACGCGCCTCGACATTATCCGTGTAACGGAATGCGGAGCGGATGCTGTGATGGTGCCTAAGACCGTAGGCGCGACAACAGTTCTGAAAGCGGCGTCTATTTTGGATGAAGCTGAAGAAAAAGCCGGTTTATCACATGGCAGTGTCGGCATAATTCTTCTGATTGAAACGGCCATGGGCATCGAGAAAGCATTAGAAGCAGCCTCTGCTTCGCCGCGTGTGCGAGCGTTGGCGCTTGGCGGCGAAGATCTCGCTGCCGACTTGGGCTGTCCCAGAACGAAAGCATCAAATGAACTATTCTATGCTCGCGCAAGGCTCGTCATGGCAGGTCGCGCATGCGGTCTTGATGTTATTGACACGCCGTTTACCGATGCGCGCAACACGGAAGGTTGTTATGAAGACGCCTGCTATGCGCGAAGCCTCGGGTTTAGCGGCAAACTTCTCATCTCGCCGCACCATATTGAACCTGTTCATCGAGCGTTTCGACCGGACGAGAGTGAAGTATCCTATGCTCTAGAGGTTGTGGATGCAATGCGGCGCGCCAAAGAAGAAGGACGCGGCGCCGTATCTCTCAGAGGAAAAATGATCGATTTACCCGTATTGGCGCAAGCAGAACGAACGATTGAACTTGCCGCGGCATCCGGCATGTTGGACGTAAGTCGCTCAACACATGTGAGAGGAGATGAATAAGAGTGAAAACGAAACACCGAACAGGTAAAGTTATGCCGTCCCTTGAGGATGCGATTCGTGCATCCTCTTTGAGAGATGGGATGACCATTTCATTTCATCACCATCTGAGGGCAGGCGATTACGTTCTCAACGATGTGGTTCGCACATGTGCTGCGCTCGGTTTTTCTGATCTTACGGTGAACGCGTCGTCCATCATGGCATGCCATACTCCCTTGTTAGAGGCGATTCGTAGAGGCGTCGTCACCGGAATAGAGTGCAATTTCATGCATGCTGCCGTCGGTCATGCAGTATCTCAAGGACTATTGGAGCGCCAAGTTCTTTTTCGCACGCACGGCGGACGTCCGGCTGCATTAGAAAACGGTACGTCGCATATCGATGTTGCGTTCATAGCAGCGTCAACTGCTGACGCGGAAGGAAACTGCAACGGAAAAGAAGGGCCGTCGGCATTCGGATCGATCGGTTATGCCATGAGTGATGCCGAACATGCCGATTACGTCATTGTCGTCACCGATAACCTTATGCCTTACCCGTTAACGGATGTGTCCATACCTGAAAACCTTGTCGATGCTGTCGTCGTATGTGATTCCATAGGCGATCCTGAACGCATTATGTCCGGCACCACACGCATTACACGTGATCCAATAGGACTGTTGATTGCCGATTACACGGCACGCGCGATCGAGGCCGCAGGACTCATTGAAGATGGTTTTTCTTTTCAGACGGGTGCAGGCGGCACGTCACTTGCCGCAGCTGCATACATTGGTGAGCGCATGCGGAAGCGCGGTGTCACAGGCAGTTTTGCATCAGGCGGGATTACGGGTCTTTTGGTCGATCTTCTGAATGAAGGACTGTTTACATCGCTTGCCGATGTTCAGTGCTTTGATCGGGAAGCGGCGGCGTCGATCAGGCAAAATCCGCGTCATGTCGAGATCAGTGCTTCCAGGTACGCGAGTCCTGAGGCTAAAAGTACTGTCGTTGATCGCCTCGATGCGGTGATATTGGGCGCGACTGAAGTGGGCACGGATTTTAGTGTCAACGTTCATACCGACTCGAACGGCATGATTATGGGCGGTTCGGGCGGTCACAGCGATACGGCGGCCGGTGCATCGCTGGCCGTCATTGCGGCGCCGCTTGTGCGCGCGCGCCTGCCCCTTATCGTGGATCGCCCGCAAACTCTTTCCACGCCTGGAGATACGATTGATCTGCTCGTAACACAATATGGTATGGCGTGCAATCCAAGGCGATGTGATTTACAAGATCATCTTATTGACGTCGGACTTCCCGTTTTCTCGATTGAAGAACTTAAAGAGAAGGCCGAGCATCTGACGGGAAAACCGCG
>JAAZJV010000217.1 GCA_012800135.1 Clostridiaceae bacterium
CGTCCCAGTCGGTCTCAACGATCTTTTTGCGGGCTTCTTCAATCTTATCAGCCGTTCCGGGGGCGACAATCGCTTCGTTCAACGGTGAAACGTCACAGACGCCTTCCGCAAGACCCTCGCCCCAATCAACGGGGATCTCTTCTCCGGCAATAACCTTGTTAATGGCAAAGATGAGGAAGCGCGACCAGTCCCAAACGGCGGAGGTCAGCGAAGCATCGGGTGCCGCCTCGCGCATATCGGAGTTGTATCCGACGTGGAAAACACCGGCTTCTTCAGCTGTTGTCGCAGGAGCCGTCGAGTCGCAGTGTTGTCCGATGACATCGCAGCCCTCATTGATGAGCGCAGTTGTCGCCTGTTTTTCAAGTTCCGGATCATGCCATGAGCCTGTGTATTTCACGACCATTTTGACGTCATCGTTGACGCTCTTGGCACCCAAATAGAAAGCGGTGTATCCGGAAATAACTTCAGCAAAAGGCTTCGCAGCGACATAGCCAAGTAAGTTCGTTTTGGTCTTCAGACCAGCGGCGATACCTGAGAGATAACGTGCCTGATAGATTTTTCCGAAGTAGTTGTGTACGTTTTTCAAACCGCTGCTTGCTGCCTTGAAGCCCGTGGCGTGGCAGAACTCGATATCAGGATAATCCTTGGCGACTTTGATGACGTAATCTTCAAATCCGAAGCTTGTCGCAAAGATGATGTTGCATCCCTGTTCAGCGAGTTCGCGAAGAGCGTTCTCACACGCTTGGTCTTCTGTTGTGTTGAACTTGTTGATGATCTGTTTCTCCGGATCCAGTCCAAGTTCTTTGGCCATCTTCTCTGTTCCGCGGTTATGGTTATACGTATAGCCCATGTCACTCGGATCCGTGATGTGAACGAAGCCGACCTTGATGTTAGCAAGAGAGAGCTTGTCAGGATCTTCGGGCTCAGATGGATCCGCCGGCTTAGACGGATCGGCAGGATCGACAGAACCTGCTGGTTCTTTAGGATCTGTCTTTTCCGGTTCCTTTTCGCCATCACAAGCTACAACGGCAAAGACAAGCAATGCACAGAGCAGAATGGCTAACAATTTTTTGAAATGTTGCATAGTTTTTCCTCCAATTAGGCATTCTATACTGTGGATTATAACATAATATATCATTCCATGAGCAAGAAAACACCTTTCGATCGTGTCAATTATTTGCAAGTTTGAAATTTACTTTCGAAATCAGGCTGTTGTGCTGTCATTTGTAATGGTTTTGTATAATTGACAGAGCGGTGTTTCTTATTTGATGACTTTTTATGCATTTAATGGTATCGGGGAGTAAGTGTCTTTAATTTCTCAGATGCTCCATATCTACATCTATCTCTATATTGATATTGATGTATTTTTTCATGAGAAAAAGTGGACGGGCACTTTATGCTGATTCGGTCCACTTAGATTGCAGGATAAGGCTGGTTTTAGATTGACCTTATCCTGTCGTTATCATCGGCAATGGCGGCGTGTAATCGTCATTTACCGATTACACGCCGCTGTTATCTTGAGAGATAAGATATAACTGCCTCAATTGTTGAGGTCTTTTTAGAAATCGCCTGCGTCCGGCCAACCCTCTGGCTGCCCGTCGTAGCCTTCTTTCACGACATCAAAAAGCGGGTAGAAGTTGACGTAAGAGTATTCAAATACATCGTTTTTCTCTGCCACGATCACATCCCAGCGTCCGTTAGAATAGACGGTCGCATCCGGCCAATCTTCGCCGTACTTATGATCTGTCTGTTTCTTAAAGCCGAAAGATTCCAGACGCTCGCCGTAAGCATCAATGTCTTCTTGCTTGTAGACTATGTCGGTTGTGCAGAAGCTCTTGTCAGGTGCCCAGCCGCAACCCAAGATTTCGCCGGTTACCGGTGTCGGGACTTCTTTAGGCCAGTTCTCAGGTGCAGGAACACCCGGTTCGGGATCCGGAGTGGGCGCTTTTTCGGTTTCGCTCGGTTTGGGTGCTGGCTTACTCTGTTCCGTTTTTGCGCTTTCGACAGGCTGCTCGCTTTCTTTAACGGACGGCGGCGGCTCGGGTTTCTTAGTATCCTTGTCGCAGGCGACAAGAGAGAAAATAAGCGTCAGAACGGCCAAAATGGTTAGAAATTTTTTGAACATGTTGATGTTTCTCCTCTTTATATCTATTGCCACAACAGCGTGGCAGTAAAAACCTAACCCGATTGTATTAGCTCACTTTTTTCCGCACAATGCTTTCGTCGCATTCGGTCGTTTTTCGTCGTATTCGGCAATAAAATATACTAAAAAAGCGAGTACAGATTGCTCTTGTAGCCTCTTTAATTATTTTTCCAAAGTAGGAGATTTTACCTGCGGCGGCATGATCGAAAAATGAGAGTGGGATTCGTTTATGGAACTAATCTTCGTCTATTTCGGTGTTCTTTTTATATTCTTCTGCAAGACGATTCATTTGTCGGATTTCTATTTTCCATACGATGTACATAATAAGCCATATCAGAGCGTAAACAACGATAATGATGCCCACCATGAACAGTATTGGTTCTATCTTGAAAGGAAGCCAGTGCAAAAGCAGACCGACAACGATATACGTAACGAGTATCATCGAGCAGTGTGCGACTGTGGCGCGCAACAGGCTCCATTTTTCGATGTCGAAAAAACACATGCCGCCGAATGCTACCATGCCGAATATTGCGCCGAGCACCGTCTGAAGAGCCACGGCTCCGACACTTCCGAGCTTTTCCGTAAGCTCAGGCATACAGAATAGATATTCACCGCGACTGAAGTAAATGATCAATATAGTAATGACGTGTGCAAGAAGCGATCCGACGGCAAGTCCGATAAGAGATCGGACAATCAGACGTTTTTTCATCGTTTTGCCCTCCTCTTAAGAAACATTTCGTGAATTTTTTTAGCATATCGTCTCGATGCGTAAGATACAATATCGTGTTCCATCTTTACCTTGATAATTCCTCCGCCTACAAAATCCCATTTCTTGAGATATTTAAGGTTTATGATCTCCGACTGAGATATCCTGACGAACCACGCAGGATCGAGGAGTTCTTCCACGCGCGCTAATGCATCCTTAATTGTATAGTCGCCCTCTGCGGTTTTAGCCGTTACATAGCGGCCGTCGCGCATGATGAGGATAATCCTCGAAGCGTTGAGGTGGTATTTTTCCTGAAACAATTGACTTAACGTCAACTGATTGGAATGGTTCGAGAGCGCGGCTAACAGCTTTTTCGCCCGTTTATTCCTCTCCGCTGCGCGTACGGTTATTTCTATATCATCGCCGAGCTTGTCGTCCTCGATAAATTGTATTCTTACATCCACGGATGGACTGCCCCTTCCTTTTACGGTGATTATCATTGTAAAAGGATATCGATTTGCATGCAACGATCCCATTGCATTCGGAGCTCTTTCATTACACTCCATCCGGATGAGAAGGCAAGCTAGACGCTGAGGGGCACATATAACGTACAGCTTACTTTGCGTTCAAGGTGTTCGTCTCATTCAGTAAAACAATCGCACGGACTGGTTGTTTCATCCTGACATTGTCTGCAATTCATCAGTAAAGGCTACGACATCGCCGTAGCCCTTTATGGCGATTACGGCGATGTCGTATACGAGCCTGCTTTCAACACTGTATCTCGATTGTAGTATCTCGATATTTTTCTTACAATACGCTCGTCGTATTCGGTCATTTTTCGTCGCATTCGGCAATAGGGCGGTCGCTTTCGGTAATAGGACTGTTGCATTCGGCGCAATAAGACAGTCGTATTTGACAAAAAGAAAAATTAAAGAAGAGCACATTGAAAGAGGAGCCGAATTGACATCCGGCTCCCCTTCATCAGGTACGTTTCTTAAACGTCGTCTTTGATCTAACCTTTTTGTTTTGATTTTTTCTTGCGAAACACGATGAGTAGCCCGCCTGCAACAAATAGCAATACGCTTGACCACAGATAGGGTTCTACATTTTCCCCCGTCTTTGGTAAAGTCTGATCCTTATCAGTCGGTTTCGTTGACACGGATTTTATCCATACAGCCGTAAACCTATGTCCGCCTGATGGCACTTGATACTTTTCACCCGGCTGATACGCTGAGCCTTCCCAATGTTTGAACTCGTATCCCTCTCTTGCAGGAGCGTCAAGGATCGTTATTTCGTTGCCGACATTTGTTGTGACTATTTTGGGAGCCGTCGTTCCGTCCTCCCACTTGCCGCCGGCAGGATCGAATGTTACTGTTGCTTCTTCCGGATCTGTCGGATCCAGCGGCCTCTCTACAAATATGGCCTTGACCACGACATCGCTGTTCGGCATCGTGAACTTATTGTTTAAGATGTTTATATCGCCTGATACAATCTGCCATTCCTTCAGTATCCAACCGGAATCGGGTGTCGCGCTCAGGGCAATTTCAGTTCCTGCAGAACCAGAGATCGGCGTAGCGGAGGCTGTACCGTGACCTTCTTTTTGTACCGTTACGCTGTAGCTGGAAGCACCCTCCGGCACTCCGTTTGCCTCAATCTCAATATCTCCTCCTGTACTGCCCGTACCGGAATTCATTTTATAAGCGGGCGATGAGCGAAA
>JAAZJV010000218.1 GCA_012800135.1 Clostridiaceae bacterium
ATGATTTCTTCTTCCGAATTGGCTGACAGGCTATACGTACCGGGCAAATCAGTGACACGGTAGCGCACGCTATCTCTGACATAGTATCCTTCCTTTTTCTCAACGGTTTTGCCAGGCCAGTCGCCAACACGCTGACGGGCACCGGTCAAGCCGTTAAACAGCGTGGATTTCCCCGAGTTGGGCTGACCTAATAGAGCAATCGTAGGCTGCCTGCTAATCGCTGCTGCATTCATGTAATCACCTCCACAAAGACGTTTTTGCATTCCTCCCGATTAAGAGCAACTACAGTATCTCGACCGTAAAAAAGTAATGGGAACTTCCTTTCATTGTGTAAAACCTCAAGCTCACAACCTATGGTCAGTCCTATGGATGTAATTCGACTAAGAAATCGTTTGTCACCTTTTACATCCGAAACGACAACTTTTTGACCGGCATTAACCTCATTAAGCGCAATCACTTCATATTCCTCCTCACAACATGGTTTTCAAATAAATAAAAACCTGCTTCTCTGAACACAAGACTACGGTTAGTATTGGCTAACTATAGTTAGTTGAGTCTAACTCACTTGTTCTATGTTTTCAACTGCTGTTTTTAAGCTTGATATTTGGTGCTGTTATCAGCCATGGATTTTCACCTCTTCATACCTTGTCAAATTATTTTATTTGCGATCAAAATGACATCGCGATGTTGTTTTGATCGGAGTTAACATGTTCTGTAAACTTGTGCGATAAGTTTGTCACTGATTGTCTTCGACAGCTTTCTTGTGTTGATTTTAGAAAAACGATTAATCCAGAATAAAAGCAACTCACCCTATTGGAAATCATGATGTCGGCAAGAAGCCTCTTTGCAATCACTTTGTAGACTGAAACCTTTTCGCACAGCCTTGAAACGACGGCAATTGCGCTATATGTCAAAGGATCTGCATTAGTTGATGCCATCTAAACTATTTCCCCTTTCCTGAAGGCTGATTATGTATAGCTGCGAAAAATTTGTTGCCCTCACTTTTTTATGGTGTTATACTCTCGAAAGTTAGAACATTCTAACTTTTAAGTAAAAAATGGATTTGTGCTTTCAGCGTCTAGCATTGTTGTTAGTTAAGGTTGTGAATACCTTGCTGGGGGATTTGAATATGAACTATTACACAAACCAAAGAGCAAAACTGATGAAGGGCTTTGAGAAGGCTTTTCGTTGCGCTGAAGAACCGATCTTGAAACATTTCAATAACGATCAAACAACTGCAATTCATGAACATGCGCGGGCGATCTTTTCTGACATGATTCCGAAGCTGCCCTATATCGGCGGCAAAAAGCTGCCGGGCACTCAAAACTTGATCGGCAGTGCGCAATTACTTGCTATTATCAGGGCACTGGAATCCGCAGGACTTTCAAGAAACGAAATCGGCGAAACGGTATACAAAATCTTGGAAAATACCTTCGAGCGGATTCCTAGATTCTTGGGCAGAGTTATGGGGCGTATCATGCTGTCATCTGCCTTTATTAAAAAACGTCAGGCCTTAATGGAAAGAACACAGAAGCGAGAATATCCCGAAGCCTTTGTTACGGTATATGCACCGAGTAAGGACGGCAGTTACGATTTCGGTCAAGATGTGATGGAGTGTGCCGTTCACAAATTCTACCGTGCGCAAGATGCACTGGAATATCTCCCGTATATTTGCCTAGGAGACTATCCGATGTTTCGGCGCATGGGCGTCCGTTTCTACCGCACTCAGACATTGGGGAACGGAGGAGACCTTTGCGATTTTCGCTTTTCTAGGCAAGGAGAAACCATGCGAGGCTGGCCCCCGGAATCCCTACCGGAATGGAGAGGATAAAGGATCAACATTCTTGAAAAAGAACCCATTTAACGATCAATTCCGTATCAAATGTCAATCGGTAATTTTTCGATAATTTTACATTAGAAAGAGAAAGCTGCTTGTCTCGACGAGAAAAGGGAGTTGCTGCATTTTTCGAGCCCTCCCCTTTCTTCTACCTAACGATCTCCGCTTTTACCTGAAGGACAGTTTCACGTCTAATTTTTCTTCTTCTTGCGAACAATGCGCTGAGCAATAGGCCAATGGTGGCAATGAGGATAATGGCACCGCCCGGTTTGATTTCGAAGTACCAGGAAAGGGTCAGACCTGACATCATGAAAAGTAGCCCTAACGTCAACGAAATGAAATACATCTGCTTATAAGAACGGGCTAAGAACAAAGAACAGGCAACCGGAATAACCAGCAAAGATGAAACCAAAAGGGCTCCAACCATTTTTGCGCTAAGAGCCACCGTTATAGCCGTAAGAGCAGTAAAAATACCGTTAATGCCATGAACCGGCACACCATCCAAGCGAGCCAGATTAGGATCTATGGAAATATTTAACAGACCGCTATAGAAGAAGAAAGTGACGAACGAAACGACAACAAACAAGGCGATCGAAGCGATGACGTCATGAGGAGTCGCGGATGAAATGCTTCCAAACAAATACGACTCCAACGTGTTACCTCCCGGCGTAAAATCTGACAGTATGGAGGCAGCCCCGAGTCCTATACTCATGACTACAGCTGTCGC
>JAAZJV010000029.1 GCA_012800135.1 Clostridiaceae bacterium
CCGGCGTTCATCACGACAGCACCTCCGACAGATCCGGGAATACCGCAAGAAAACTCAAGTCCTGAAAGCCCATACTTGGCAGCATAAGCCGCAAGATCGTCAAGTCGCGTTCCTGCAAATACCGTCAACTCCTCCCCATTACGATGAATATGCATCATATCGGGTGATAGCACACAGGTCACACCGCGGATTCCCGCATCGGCGACCAATACATTGGAGCAACAACCTAGTATCGTCAGCGACCATCCTTCACGACGCACGAGCTGAACGAGCGCCGTCAGACTTTCTTTGTTGTCCGGTCGCACAAGCAAGTCTGCCGGCCCTCCGACTTGGAACCGTGTCATTTCAGACATGGGTGCATTCTGTATTACTGTTAGACCTTCTATCTTCCGAATGACGCAAAAAGCGTCCTCTTTTGAAAACGGCATGCCGTTTCTATCCATATTTGCGTTAGCCTCTCTTATTGATTCTTGTCCATCAGGATGACTAGAATCACACCGTCAGGACGGACCTCTCTTCTTTTTCTAGACCAGCTGACCTTGATCATCTCAATCGCAGCGCGTAGAAATGCTATTTGTACTGTTGCAACGTCACTTGCGTTTTCTGAAAACAACGTTCCAGCATTGAAGCAACTGTGATGACCAGGCATTGCAACTATCAGATACGCACTTGATCGGAAGCCCGTTTTTCAATTTCCGATGTCGCACAGTAGCCCATACGCTTATTGCGCAAATTAATCGCAGCAAATTCAACAATACTTGCCAAGTTTCGTCCGGGACGCACGGGAATCGTCACCGACGGCACGGACACGCCTAGTATATTCGTCGTCTCCTCCTCAACGCCCAAACGATTATACGCTTTTGTCTCATCCCAAAATTCAAGATTAATTACAAAATTGATGTTGTCCTGTACCTTCACGGCGGACACTCCGTAAAGTTCTTTGACATTGAGGATACCTAATCCACGAATTTCGATCATATATTTAATGATATCGGGAGCACGTCCGCGGAGAGTTGTGTCCGAGATGCGCCTTATCTCCACAAGATCGTCAGCGATGAGTCGATGCCCGCGCTTCACAAGTTCCAGAGCCGTTTCTGATTTTCCTACACCGCTTTCCCCAAGCATGAGCACACCTTCGCCGAGCACTTCAATCAGCACACCGTGCATGGAGCAACGCGGCGCAAGCTCTCCGCTTAAATACTCCACAATGGAGCTATACAGTGAAGCCGTCGCCTGTTCACTTTCAAGAATGGGAATCTCATAACGTTCCGAGCACTGCAGCAGCACAGGAAAGGCTTCGTGCCCGCGTGATAAAATCAAACAGGGAATTCCAGTCGCAAAAAGGCGACTGATGCATCGCTCGGCATCGCTGTCACTTAATGACTGCAAAAAAGAGAACTCCATATTCCCGATGATTTGCACCCGGTCAGGACCGAAATACTTGAAATAGCCTGAAAGCTGCAATCCGGGACGCGTGACATCCGCGACTGTAATGCGCGTGCGCTCCAGCCTGCCGTAATCACGAACGACACGGAATCCGAAATGTCGCGCGAGATCACCGAGCATAACACTGCGATCATCCATCATAAGTCAACCGCCCATTCACCCTTATGTAGCACCGGTACCTCGGTGCCATCTTTTTTGTAACCGACAACATCCAGCTCAGAACCGCCCACCATAAAGTCGACGTGGGTCATTGAATGATTGCCTCC
>JAAZJV010000219.1 GCA_012800135.1 Clostridiaceae bacterium
ATTATGATCAAGGCGTATTAGACGGATTTTCAGCAATCACGACATTGATCGCGGAAGAATACGGTCTTACTATTGATGCAGAGGGATACGTTGAACAGGAAATTCCTTCAGAAGAGTCCGACGAAAGCCTTTTAACGTATGTTATCATTCTCGTTATCATGATTGCCCTGAGTTACTTCACGCGCGGCAGAGGTCGTGTATTTCGTTACTTCGGAAGACGCGGCGGCGGAGGATGGGGCGGAGGATCTTTTGGCGGCCGCAGCGGCGGAGGCGGATTCGGCGGAGGATCTTCCGGAGGCGGCGGAGCATCCGGCGGCTGGTAGAAAAGGTTTTAATCGGATTGGTTGTTCATAAGGAGTCTGCGGAGTATTTGCAGACTTGAAGAAAAAGATGCATTTTGACCCCGTTCCTCATGCTTTACCGTCTGAGCATCGTGTGACCGGTAGAAGAGGCAGACAATGGCAGAATTTTCAGAGCTGATTGTATTGAGCATTAGTGATCTTGAGGACAATCTCGGAGCTGCCCAGTTCCGTCGTTTTGTGGAACGTTCTGAGCAGCGATTTGTCGACCAGGTCACCCATGTGGCGGACTATATTCTGAGTAATCCCTCTATTCGCGCTATTTTTGTTTCCGGTCCGACGTCGTCAGGGAAAACAACATCATCCAAGTTGATGACTAAACGCCTGACAGAGGCAGGGCTTCGGACGTGGCATCTTGAGATGGACGATTATTACCGCACTGAAGACCTTCTTTACGATGAGGACGGTCGCCCCGATTACGAGAGCATCGAAACGCTCGATCTTCAGCAATTCAGTGAAGATTTACAACGCATTCTTAACCATGAGAACGTGCCTATTCCGACGTTTGACTTTAAGACGCGAACGCGCCGTTATGACCCGGGAAAAGCGATTTGCCTTGAAAAGAACGATGTTGTCCTCGTGGAGGGACTTCACGGCATTTCCGAACAGGTGACGTCTAAACTGCCTCGTGAACAGCAGTTAAGCTATTTCATCATGCCGCACGCGCGCGTTCTCTCCGACGCTCGCATGCTGTCTGGAAGCGATATCCGCGTGCTTCGCCGTATTAGTCGCGATGTTCGGCATCGAGGTGCTACCGCGCTGGATACGATTGATTACTGGCCGGTGATTGAGCGCGCCGAAAGCGCCTTTATTCCCGTCTATCTCAAAGCCGCGGATTTTTATATTAATTCGGTTCTCCCTTACGAATTTATGGTTGTCGCTCCCATGGCATATCGCGAAATTGAAAAATCGCTTGATCTCTTTTTTAATCGAAAACTGCCGCCGTCTTCGTATTCTTCCAATCCGGCAGGTCATTCCGATCTCAAACGCGCGATTAAAGAAGCCTCACGTCTGTCTTGGGTCTGCGAGCAGATTCCTGCCGTCACTCCATCATTTGTACCGGAAAATTCCATTCTTCAAGAATTCATAAGATAAATCAGATAATTAACAGACCAAAAAATGCGATTGCCAATAGATCGACACGATTTTTAAATGCTCTCATCAGATAAATGATAGACACAAAGAAAACGCGCCTGCCGACAGGCCGACGCGTTTTTTAACGTTTTCTAATTCTGATGCTTGTCATGCTTCTTCTAATTTTCTTGCGTTAATGTGTCGAATGAGGAGCGTTGCAAGGAATCCCACAAGCAGCATGACACCAATCACCAGCAAGTTGCGATAGTAAGGCGTTATCGAGCGGCCTCCGACGAGCAGGCTTTGGACGTTCTTCTGGTTTTGCACATCCCAGTAGGACGGGAACAACATCGAAAACCGATGGAAGGGCTTCCAGAGGAATTCATCTGAAATAAAGATGCCTGAAGAGAAAGCAAGGAGAAGACTCATCGTTGTCGACAAGAAAGACATCGCGCTTTCCGACGGGAATAGGTGTGCCAAGAATAGCGACATTGATCCTGTTGCTAACATATGGATGAAAGAAGAAATAAGCATATACGGCACTGCCGGCTCGTAGATCAGGGAGAATGAGCTCATCGCAAAAGAAATGACGACCATTAACACCCAGATCAGAGCGTGGCAAACGTAGGCGGCCAGGAGAAGTTGAGCCGCCCTTTTTCCTGGGGAATAACCGCTTGCCACGTCTCGACGCTTCATGATCGACTGTTCCATAACGATGATAGGAGGACCAAAAATAAGGAAAGGGATAGCGACCATAATGTAATCGAGGAAGATAAGGAAAAACCGAAAACCGGTCAGTATATCAGCATTTTCGCCGCTAAGAAGTCGGCTTTTAACACGTATATCCAATACGTCGCGCTGCATCTTGAGCGCGCGGTCAAGGTCGCCTTCGGTAGGCTCCTTGCCGTAAAGTGCTTTTGTAAAGTCCCAGTTTGCCATGAAGTTCTCAATCATGGTATCGACGTACTCAGTCTTTGAAGCGTTGTCGGACACATAAGTGGTCAAACGCAGTGTCGAGTCCGAGTCATCCTGTGCCGGATTTTCTTGGAATCCTTCAGGAATGATGAGCACATAATCGATGACACCTCCGTACAGTTCATCCATGAGGCTCTCTTTGTCCGTGTTATCGAAGTTGACAATGTCGGATCGGTCGGCAATGTAGTCAGAGAGCGCTTTGCTGACACGACTTTCGTCGTAATCCAGAATTGTGATGGAGACTTTCTGGATCGGCACATCCACATCGCCCATGCTTTCCTTGAAGTTCGCAGCTCCCATGGAAAAGATGAACAGAAAAATGCCGATGTACATCGCGATGGCAGAAATGGAACGGCGAAGGATTTTAAAGAAAAGTCTAAAGACTGTCATAGCTGTTCCTCCTCATTCCGATGAGTGTAATCGCGATCATGACCGCAGAGTAAATCAATATGGCGTAAAGACAGGGCCAAAACCGCTCGAGACCGCCGCTTCCGTTGAGAAAAGCGAGGGCGTTGGAAGCGTTGCCGATGGGATTGATTTTATGAACCCAGGGCGCGGCCGCTTGAATTTTGTTTCGAATGGTGTGAAACATCATGCCGGATGTAAATCCAAGTACCAAGGGGAGAGCGATCGATACGGCCATCGAAAACCCCGGTTTTGTACCAAAAATGCTGCC
>JAAZJV010000030.1 GCA_012800135.1 Clostridiaceae bacterium
AACTCCTGTAAATTCAAAGAGGATCTGTGTTACCACAGCAACACTAGATCCTCATAATGATTGATTTATGGTTGTCTGCCATCTCGCAGGTCTTTGCACCCTGCAACTCTGTCAGGTTTTATCGTTGCCTGCCAACTCGAGCACCCTTGCGTTTCACATCGTTTTCAGATTATGATGTCAATCACACTTGTACAGCTCCTCTTCGTTTCGATTATTTGTAAATCAGGTCATGTCTAATCTCTCTGTTGTAACATTCTCTTCTTGCGCAGCACTAAAAGTAATACAGATAAAAACAGCAGCGCCAGCCATGGATATTGTCCGTTGCTTTCTCCTGTTGCCGGCATGTTATTGCCCGGTTTAGCTGTCGGTTTTGTTTTCTGAGAAGCCGGTGCTTTGATTTCTATATTGCCATAAGCAGAACCTGATACAGAAGCAATTTCCACCAGGTGCGTACCCGCAGACAAACTCTCAAGGAATGGAGGTTTGAAGGTGACAATCGTTGAGCCTTCTTCCACATCATAGTTGGCTTCATCCACTATTTCCTCATCTACCTTGACATAAAGGAAATCTGCAAAATCGGCATTTGAAGTGAAGCTGGCAGGCTCGTTCGAACCCTTAGTCCATGCCGGTGGCTGTTGAGTCATTTTGACTCCGGAAAAGTCGTCCGGATCGGTCCCGGTTGGCTCGGTCCCGGTCGGATCGCTCCCGGTTGGAGATGTGGGCGCGGACGTGGGCGTCGCAGCCTCTGTAATTTGGATGGTAAAGTAAGCGTATGCAGACGTATAGTTGTTAGACGCTTCAACGTTGACTTGATAGGTTCCGCTCACTGTGGGGGTACCTTTTAACGTGGCGGTTCCCTTATATTCATGAAGTTCTAACCACGGCGGCAGATCGCCTACAGGATCCCAGTAGTTAGGCGAACCTGTCGTCTCCAAGTCCACAGCATAAGGGACGCCGACCTGTCCGTCCGGCAGACTTTGCGTGGTAATGATGATCGGCTCAAATACAGTGATCTGCACGTCTTGCTCGAAATTGCCCTGGCGTCCTTCATCATAGAGCCTGACTTTCACGGTCGCTATGCCGGGCGAAGTGGCAAGAAACATGCCACCAGGCGTCACTGTTGCATTGGTGGTTCCCGGATCAGCAATCGTGTACTGCTCATCCCACCAGTTTGCACCTTCCGGCTCCGCCGTCCACACATACAGCCTCACTTCTGCACAAGCCGCGGCTCTAATCGGATCGACGGCGATCGACTGGATCGGTGGCGGAAGCATCCCCGTATCAGCCAGCACCGTCGTTGGAAATAGTGTAAGTAACATACAAAGCACAAGAAGTGCTGAAATTATTTTCCTTTTCATTTCCACGATCTCCTTAGAAACAGCTATCAGCTTCTGATATTATTATAATATAATATTGTCCTTTTGTAATTGGATTATTTCATGATTATAGTCAACTGATAGCGGTAAACTGATAGCCAAATCATTTCTGCAAATGGTTTTGTCATCTATTGGAGAACAATTTCATTCGAAATGTGTTTAACGCGCAGCAGGCACGTTTGCCGAAATACTCAAGATGCCATTCTTGAGTATTATTCTATCATCATCTTTCATCAATATTGCCTTCTATCGGGAATTATTCCTTCTCTAATCCTTCTCTTCTTGTCTCCATACATAGAAGCATCGATCTTCTTTAAAAAATCATCTGTTGACTCATGCTGACTTTCGTATGTACTATAACCAATTGAAAAATTGATCTTATAAGGTTTCTCTTCCGATTTATTGAACAATGCAGCTTGCGTTAATATGATGTTAATCATATCCATAATTTCTTTCTGAGATTTGATATACATCAATATGATAAATTCATCTCCCCCATAACGACATACTGTGCCTTTATCACCAACAGCTGTATGCAATATCTTCCCTGCTTCAGAAATAGCATCATCTCCTACAGTATGTCCGAACCTATCATTTATGCTCTTTAAGCCGTCTATGTCTAACATAATTCCGGCAGGTATACCGGCAGCATCTCCTTTTTTACTACTCATTAACAGTATGTTATTTAAGTACTGTCTGTTAAATAATCCCGACAGCGCATCAACATAAGCTGATTCATTTTGAAGATTGATGAATAAAGACATCATTCCTATAGACACGCCCAGCCATACGAGAGAGAATCCATAAAAGAAGAACTGCAACAGACTTCCAATCATAATAGGAATCATAAACTGAATAGCAGGCAGAGACAGATATTTATTTACCTTTTTACGATACGAATAAATCAAAATAACCCCATATGCTAGATATAAATAAGTGACAGCATACGGAATGATATATAAATCTGTTCTTTGATAAATATTGAATTCATCAACCATAAAAAATACGGGAGTCGCTAAGTTAATTAAGCAGCCGATTATAATCAGTACAGCAGGTATAGCTACAAAAAAGTATATTCGCTTGATTCTTTTTATATCTGCAAACAATTTATAGTCCGCATACACTGTCCAAGAATACGCAAATATAATGTTATTAACAAATAAAATGGCATTTAAAACGATCAGCAACGTATGAAAACCATATACTATTTTACCATCCATGAAAAAAACAACCGTTTCAATAATGCATTGCAGAATATTTAAAATAACCATCAGAAAATAAAGTTTTTCGTCGAGAAATCCGTGTCGTATTGGTCTTTTTGAACTCGATAAAATAATTGATAACAACAATACTGCTGTTCCATTTGCAATACATATCGCCGGATAATTAAACATTTTCAAAATACTCCCTCTGCGCCATATGAAACCGCATTATTACTCGATTTACCGTATTTTTCAGATTAAATGCAGTCATATTATTTGGGAAAAATCATTCTGTAAATAATTATGAACTATTATCACAACATTAACACTCACGGCGTCACCGCCCCCTATCACATCACAATCAATCGCGACGATTCTTTCGTTCATAACGGTAGGAGAAAAACCATCCTGCAAGGAAGACGAGCATCAGTACAAAGAGAGCTCCCAGCACAACAACGATTTTCTGTACAGCGCTCCACTCGGAGAGAAGCTGCTGTCCATCCTGTGACGGCGCAAGGATCCACGTTCCCTCGTTCGATGCTCCGGTCTCGACAATTGCTTTCGTCTCTTCCGGGACAGTGGATGTCTGTTCCGTCTCCTCAGGTGTCGGCTCATCAAGACGCGTCGTCAGCGGGTCAATCTCGGGTACGCCGATGCGAGTTGCCGCCTCTTCCAACAAAGCGCGTACAGGCAATGCGCGCCCAAAAGAGGTGTCGGCAATCATCGGCTTCAAACCCAAGGCAACGGCGATCAAAACACGGTCATTATGCGTCGCCCCGCTTGCGACGAGACAGTAACCTGCACCAAGCGTTGATCCCGTTTTGCCGGCGGTATACTCTTTGAAATATCGGGATGAGAGACCCTTCGCGCCGTAATAAATCAATCCGTTCGTCGTATTGAGCGGCGCCCACATCACCGAGCTGTGCGCATCGGTGGGCGGCATCATGTAAAGGCTGATGCTTGATATACGATTAAACAGCGGATACTTCATGATTTCACGCATAATAACGGTAAGGTCTGACGCTGTGGAATAATGCCCTTCATCATCAAATCCGGCCGGATTCGTAAAATGCGTATTATGTGCGCCCAGCTCACCTAGACGCTTATTTACGCGTTCCATAAAACGCCTTCTCGATTCCAGCGGATCATTGAGTTTGTCAGGATCGATTGCACCAAATGCACCGCCGTAATTTTCGGCGATCACGTTGGCCATATCGTTCGCAGAACGGACAAGCATCGCCGCCAGACAATCCACCGTGCGAATATGTTCACCGGCGATCAACGGCAAGCAAACGGCTCCGGAGCATGGAAACTTCATCGATTCATTTGACACTTCGAGGAGCCTGTCAGGATCAAAAGCCGGATCCTCAAGAAGAAGAAGCGCCGTCATCAGTTTCGTCGTACTCGCGACCGGTAACCGGTTTTCAGGATTCTTAGATAAGATCGTCTCGCCTGTATCAGCGTCGATGACAATGTAGGAATTAACTTGTATTTCATCAAAAGACGGCCATCCATATGCGTCGAGCGCACGCACTTCCATAGGAGCCGTAAAAAGACCAATCAAAGAAACAAGCAAAAGACAAAAGAGAAGCCGTTGAATCATACACCTATTCAGAACGCGTCTATCCGAACTGTTCATGTTTTATACCTTCCCTTCCCGTCATAGCAGATAAGCCGTGGTTCTCTCTATAGGTTAAGGCGAGCACTTCTTCCGCGAGGGTGTATTTCATGGATATCGCTTTGCAGCTATCATTATACGTAAAAGATGTCTGAAGGAGCGGCCACAATGGAATATCTGTCTCTTCTGCCAGACGACGCACATTCTGCTCACGATCTTTTCTGACATTTTTTCGTCCGAAAAGGGCTCGCGCGGCAAATACATCGTCGAGCAAAGGTGATCGCGCCATTATGACACATGTATCTCGATCTGCAACACGTCCGGTATCACTTTCCCAGCAGGAGATAGCCTCTGCCGTACCTCTGTCAACTAAATGATCTGTCCGGTCGTAGATGGAAATCATAACACCTTGGGCTCGATTAGACGTGCAAGACGCCACAACCATCTGTTGGCTAAGCATCTTTTTTTCATCATTTGAAAGAGAAAATGTACCGCCTGATCGATACGTTTCGACACATGTTGACAATCTATCTGTGTCACGGGACAAAATTTCAAAAAGAATACGTTCTAAATTAACAGGAATTGTTACATCGACATCGTTATCATCGTCGGCTTCTCTTTCATCTGAGGAGGAACACAATCCTCTTTTTAGAAGATCGGATAAGACACCGGACGTACCTTCGCCGGTGTAAACCGTTCCAACAGGCAACCCGAGGCCAGCAGCATACGCGATACCGGAAAGCAACGCCAGATGCCCTTCAGGTATAACAAAATCAATCCTTTGATCTTTTGTCAGATCGCCGGATGGCGCACCACTCGAGCCGGTGCGGCTTTGCACAATTAAAGCGATCGACGCCGCGGCCAAGGCTCCAAACGTCAAGACCGTCAATAGATACCCAGGCGTAATGAACAACGGGCGGTACACCGTGCGTTCCATTTCTTCGTTAAAGGCGGCATCGCCCGCCAAATCACGAATCATAGCTGCCGCGCTGTCATAAGACGATCGGAAAGTCAAAAAGAAATCCTGCTCGGAAAGAGCTGCGTTGATCTCATCCTTTCTGCTGCAATTTTCAGGAATGAAAAGAAGCATCCGTCCTTCCGAAGCATCGGAACGGCGGAATGCCATCGCGGTCGCTTCATCTCCTTCTGAAAGCAACAAAATCAACGGCTTCCTGCGGTCATTCTTCCTTTCAAACGACAGCAATGTTTGTGTTATCGCCGCGGAAAAATCATATACTGATGCCGTCGGCAACGCATCCGACATAAAAAAATATAGATGCGGCAAGTAGCGATTGACGGGTCGCGTCGGCAATTCAAAAGAATGATCGTCTCCTCTCAATTGCCGTACTGCCTGATCGACGATAACCTCCCATTCTGAAAGTGACCAATCCGGTAAAAAGCGCTGATAAAACAATGCCAGAACCTGCTGCCAATCGGATGTCGTAAGATCCTCATCCGTCAGCGGTTCAGGAGGTGTCGACGGAATATAAAGGCCGCCTCTTTCCGACAAACCGCGAAAGACCGCTTTTCTCCCGGATACAGGATTTCCGCCGCGTGTGCACCAATATTCCATGCGCGCTCTCCTCACTTTTTAGGCAGCGGCTGCAACACGTCATCGAGAGAGAAAGCGCGACGGTACTGCTCAAGGATCTCGCGAGCAGTACTTTCTTTGAACTCCTCAGATGACAACTGATGCTCCAACCATTCCAAGCGCTGGCGACGCTGTTCTCCGGCTAGTATGGACGGACGAATCGCAAAGTAAAACACAAGAAATAAGATCGCTACCGCGATAACAGAGATCGCCAAAACACGTATCGCTCGCGTGAAAGGCCGGCGCTCGTGAGAAGTCATCCGCGTATCATCGTCGCCCATCTTGAGCACATTTTCTTGTTCACGACGACTTGCCATCTGTGTTCGACCCGCCCCTGTGTCGTCCGCAGCCTTTTGCAAAATCCCGCTTCGTGCCATGCGCGCGCGTACAGGCATCAATTTTTGCTCTTTTATTTTGCGTGATCGGTCACGCGCCTCTTCGCGAATGCGCTCTTCGCGCACAGCCATGCGGCAATATTCAATCGTTCTGGCATCTTCCGAATCGGGTGCCTGCAACAGCACCTGTTCAAACCTTTGTTCCGCCTCCGCGTAGCGTTTAGCTTCTGCCAAAAGCACGCCATACAGCGTTGATGCGGCTAAAAACGTCGGCCAACGCGATGTTAGTTTGCCAAGAACAATCATCGCAACGTCAGAATTCCCGGTCTTAGACTGTTCAAGCGCGCGATTAAACGCAGCCAGCGCACGCTCGCCTTCCGTTCGCGATGCGATAAGATCATTAGGAAGCGTATCCATGGGCAGGAATCGCGCTTTGATCGCATCCCAATCCACTTCGTCACGTTTCGATTTTGCTCGGCCTCCGGTGTCCGTCATAGGTCCTCCTGATCATCTATACGAGCTTCTCTTGATTTCGCGGTATGTGCTCGCATCAGTGTTTTGATTTCACCGGCTAGGTACAATGAGCCAAAGGCACATACAATGGCGCCCTTTTCTCCGGCTAAGCGGAGTGCGCGCTCCATAGCACGCTCCACAAAGGGATCCG
>JAAZJV010000220.1 GCA_012800135.1 Clostridiaceae bacterium
ATTTTGTTTCCATAGTCGGCCGCCCAACATCCGATACAGCTTAAGTTACATGCGGATGTCGGATCCATGAGGATCGCCCAGGGAACATTGCATCCGTATTGTTTACGCACGGCCTCCGAGCGATTGTTGGCCAAAATATTCCCATTAATCACAAAATTGACCATCAGTTTTTTGCGCTGATCATCGTCGATATCCGTCCAAGCCGATTTTGCTAACTGATACCAGTTTGATTTTTTATCCATCGCCGTTTTGACCTGATCCAGCTGATTCTTGATGGAACCCTTGCGATCGAATTTTTGAAGAAGATCAACAATGCGTGGGATATTACGCTCCGGATCGGAATCGAGCATCGTAATGAGCGGTTTTATCACTGAAGTTTTCACTTTTTCACTAAATGTATAGTCGGACATATTTTTGCCTCCTTTTCTCGTCGTTTTTTAATTAATCTATTGCATTAACTCGGTAGCACTATGTCGATCGATTACTTGACGATCTCACATTCGATCTTCATGTAATCGATAAAGCGTCATTAATAATAATTCAGCTTAACTAAATGATACTTTTAGAAAAATCGCGAAAAGGGCAAGTACCGGGACAAAACAAAAATAATGTGTAATTGAAAGTGACGTTTGTGATGAATCGTAGTGAAAACGTGATTGAGCCTGTACCCAGCTAGCCTTGCAATTTCTTCAGATGCTCAAACTTGCCCGGCACGGTATCTTGTAAAAGAAAATGAGAAATATTAAATGCATTTTTATAAATCAGCGCCACAAACTGCTCCGGTTTGATATAGGGCCAGTCGGTCAACCATCGGGTGAGAAAGTTAATAAATCCGTCCACGATGCCCTCGGAACATTCTTGCATATATTCGCCGCAAACACGTTCCATGTTGTAATGGTCTATGAGCAACGGCATCATGAGCTGACTTAGATACTCGGAAAAACTATTTTGCCCCTTATTCTGTAGTGCATGGCTATAGAATGCGCGGTTCTCATAAAGATATTCGCACAAAGCACGATGGTAGTCGATCGTGCGTTCGATTTTTTCAAAGTCAATCTTTAGGAGAAATTCCGTGTCAAAGATCCATTGAACGAGATCATACTTATCACGAAAATATAAATAGAAACTCTTTCGGCTGAGGCCGCACCGCGATGTAATATCGGAGATGCGGATGTCATCAAGCGGATGCTCACTTAAAAGCGCTTTCATCGCTTCGGACAAAGCGGTTTTGGTTGGATTGAAATCTTGAACTTTTGCCGCCATATTCTCTTATCGCAATCTATGCAACCAGGAATCGAACATAATGCGTGCGACGCCCAGTGCTTACATCGGCTCGCAACGAACACCGATCCCGGCGGGCGCGATGCCTCGTTGACTTTGACTGACGAAATGACAAATATGCTGTGCGAGAAGTCTTATCGTCTATCTTTCACCCGGTTGACAAAGAATTATAGCACAAGCGTGCGGCTCACCGTTATTTTGCAATGTTCCACAGTCTGTGCTAGGATATCGTCAAATGTCACGGGGAGCCGTAAGGCTGAGAGGGACTTTGTCCGACCCGCACACCTGATCTGGATCATGCCAGCGGAGGGATGTACATTGATTTAGCATCCCTCCATATGGAGGGTTTTTTAAATGATTACGTTTGAACGAGCTGTTATCTTCGCAAACGGTACAGTATTTGCGGATCATCCTCTTGAACTTACTGATAATGACTATTTGGTTGCAGCTGACGGCGGCGCCGATCATCTTATTCGACGCGGACTCACACCGCACCTTCTTGTTGGCGATCTCGATTCAATTTCCCGTTCCAATCTGGCGTTTTGCGAGGCCAACAATGTTGAAGTTCTGACGTTTCCCAAAGACAAAGACGAAACCGATCTCGAACTTGCGCTCAAAGAAACACTTGACCGCGGTTTTAAGAACATAGTTCTGACGAGAGTGCTAGGCGACATTCCGGATCATACATTGGGGAATCTGGCGCTGTTGGCAATGCCGGAAATCGGCAACGTGCGTGTATTTATCTCAGATGGAGGATGGCGTATTTATCTTGTAAGAAAAGAGATTACGCTCGACGCTCATATTGGTGATCGCGTTTCTCTTATTCCCTGGAATGGCGCCGCCTCAGGCATCTTTACTGTAGGATTGCACTATTCCTTGAGAAACGAGACGCTCTATCCTTGGAAAAGCCGCGGTATCAGCAATGTTGTGCAACGCTCTCCTTTTCGTGTATCTCTTGAAGAAGGTGCGCTCCTGCTCTTGCACTTCACGGAATCTTTCCCAAACGACACGGTCGGCAACGACAGTAAGGCAGGTAACATGAACAACAGCGACAGCAAAGCGAAAAATAATTAATATGTGAGGTACTGCACATGAGATTGATAAAGAAAAACATTCTGAACATCATCGTATTCGCAGTGCTCCTTGCATTGCTGACGTCCTGCAATCCAAGCGCAACGCACAATCGCACACAGGAATCGGACGATTTACGTCACCAATATCTCGATACCTGCACATCAGGTTATGCCGAGCTGCCGGCAAACGCAGCCGCAAAAAAGCGGCTTACCGTCATGACACACGACAGTTTCTCGGTGTCAAAAGACCTTGTCACAGCTTTTGAAGCAGCAAACAATGTCACCGTCACCTTCATAAAAGGCGGCGATGCGGGATCCACGCTCAATCGTTTAATCTTGACATCTGTGAACAGCAAACAGCCTGAAGCGGATGTGTTCTACGGGATTGACAATACGTTCCTTTCGCGTGCGCTCGACCATCAATTGTTTGAACCGTATCGACCGGACGCTTTAGACAG
>JAAZJV010000221.1 GCA_012800135.1 Clostridiaceae bacterium
GACACCGGCTTACAGGGGTATAGGAGAATGCCCTCAACACGCCGTTCCAACAGCGACTTCATCAGTTTCAGCTCAAGCTCAACATCCCAGTCCGAGTTACAGATCAAAAGCTTGTAACCAAATGAAAGAGTCCTTTTCTTAATCGCGACCATGAGTGAAGAAAAATAAGGATTTGATATGGCAGGAACGATAAGGCCGAGTGTGTTAGTCTGACGTTTCACTAAACTCGCCGCGACATCATTTCGCCGATATCCCATTTCGGATGCGATCTTGTGTACTTTTTTGTACGTCTGCTCGCTGACTCCCGGAAGGCCGTTCAGCGCGCGCGATACTGTCGCGGTCGATACGCGTGCTTTGCGGGCAATGTCAATGATTGTAACGTCTTTCACTTAGCCTCTCCCGGTTTCCAGTATTCTGGATTGTCCGCTAGGAGCCATGTATGCTCTTCATCGTCAATACGGGTTTTTTCCCAAGGATTTCCGGGCAGATGACGAATTCCCCAGATGTACATGCAAGGATATCCGGGAGCCATGACCTGCTGGTGTGATTTATCATTATTAATGACAAGTAAACCGTGATGGCGAACCGTGTATACTTTTGCTCCGCCGTTCCATCCGGCTCCAAAGCCTTCAGGGTGTTGAAAATAGTAGAAGTAGACTTCCGGCTGCGGATGATGGTGGGGTGGATACGATGACCAAATTCCGCCCGGGTTGACGACCTCTCCAAGAACCATATTACTGTCCGGCCTTGTTTCGTAATCAAACACTGTGCGGACATCACGGCGCATCGTTCCGTCCAGCTCGCTAACGCCACGAGCCCAAGTGTCAATTTCTTCCGGCTTATAAAGGTGAGGAGGATATGTATGGTCAATCAGGGTTTTTTGAATAAAGAATTCACAAGACTTTATACCCTTCAGGCGAGCCTGTTTTCCTTTCGGTAAGAGCAAACAGTACGGAGCATAGTCAAATGGATCCGGGCGACTGATTTCCTCTGTCACATCATCAAACTGAACCAAGGCTTCACCGCAGATTAAGTGCACAGCAGTTTCCTTGTCACGTTCCTCGATGGTGTACACATCACCGGGTTCTAAAATCAAGAGCCCTACATCCATAAATGTGTTCTCTCCATCGTTTTCCTCGAGTTTGAGATAGCTGTTATAACCGCGAGTAGTCTTCTTGTTAAAATACATATTCACTTCTCCCCTTTTTTTTGCTTCCGTTTACCGTGTGTTGATAGTTACCGATTGTTTACCGTTATCGACGTTGCCGAATTTGCGAGTGTGATCTGTTTCCTCCATTTATACTTGCCATCTCCGATTGTTTGCCATCATTGATGTTGTTGGATCTGTGAAGCTTTCTTGTGTTTCCTCTTTTCCTTGCCTTCACCGATTATTATCTGTTACCGATTGTCGACAATTGTCGCTGGATCTGTGACGATTTCTTGTTTCTCCTCTTTCTGTTTTTCTTTACAAAATTTGTTTATTGATACCGATGTTGTTCGATTAATATCGATTGATCCGGATGTTGCATCATGTTTTCGCGAACATGTTTTTTCATTATTTGATTTTGTTTGTCCGGTTTGCATCGGTTGTATTGCGAATCACAAGTTCCGGAAATAGCAACACCTGCATCCCGAGCATTTTGTTGGATCCATTCATCAATTTAAGCAAAAGTTTCATTCCAACAGAACCTATCTCCTCACACGGAACACGAATGGTTGTAAGCATGATTTGGGGGAGCGCAGCATATAGCACATCGTCATAGCCAATGATTCCCAAATCGTTTGGAACTGAAATTCCAAGTTCTGAAGCCGCTTGCATGACCCCTAACGCAATAAGGTCATCTCCACATATAATGCCGTCCGGTGGCGCTTTGGAATTTAGAGCGTTTAACCCGCGGTCGTAGCCGCTCTTTATGGAATATTCATCTTCACTGACATCAATTTCCGATATGTTCAGTTCTTGACTCCTAGCAGCCTCTTTAAACGCGTTAAGCCTAACGTGTGCGGTAGGCGAATAAGCGTTTCCCCCAAAATAAGCGATCCTCTTATATCCGCACTCAATAAGATGATGGACTGATAGAGCAAGACTGCGATGATGATCAATGTTTACAAAACTGACCTCCGGAAAATTGGATGACTGCTGCCCGCTGACTACCAGCGGAACGCGGATATTTGACACCATCTTTTCTTCCAGTTTTTCGCACGGATATATGAAAATTCCATCCACTCTAGACTCAAGCAGTACATTTAGCTCTTCTTGTTCAATTTTCTTATCCCAAAAAGAGCAAGAGATAAGAACAGAATATCCTGCTTCATTCGCAATAGTTTCCATAGCAGACAATATGGTAATGAAAAAAGGGTTCGTCAGATCAGGAAGAAGAAGTCCAATTGTTTTTGTCTGTCGTGTAACCAAGCTGCGCGCGAGTGCATTGCGATCGTATCCGAGCTCTTTTGCAATTTTGCGAATCCGTTTGCGCACATCAGCATTCGTGCCTTTAAAATCTCCAAGAGCACGCGATACAGTTGAACAAGAAACTCCGGCAATTTGGGCAATATCAAACAGGGTAACCACTTGAACACACTCTTTTGCAAACGTTTACTCAATTTTATCATTTGATGTTAGTTTGTCAAACAAGTTATATGTTTGACGGGCATTTATTATTCACATCGCCAGATTGTTAGACATATTAAGAACTAATCTTGAAGCTACGTTATGTTCAGGAGATTAGGCGCAAAGCCCTATAATATTACGGTTAACAGATCGCGTAGCAGATCACGGAATGCTAAGTTGTTCGGGCGTTTTGTCGTATTGTCATAGTTCGCAGCATTAATGCCTCATAACCTTCGCTAAATCATTCCGGCATCTAATAATAGTAGCCCGCATTAAAGTCTCAGAACCTTCGGCGACTGCTTGTAAATTGTCACACGAAGAAGTCTTTTAATTGCATGCCAATTGCGCAGAACCTTCGGCGACTGCTCGTAAATTGTCACAGCATTTTGCAACAGGTCTCAACGCACTAAAATACTCCGCTCTCTCATCATAAAACACAATAGAAATTGCCAAAAATCTGCAGAAGCGAGGTTGCAGAGCGCCTAAAGTTTTACAGGTAACTGGTCGTAATATGCCATAAGTAATATGCCATAATACGTTGTCAAAATATTTAAAAGTAAAATGAGCCACATCATCATACAAAAGACGCTTTTGCTTTCAGCTCATGCTTTCCTCCCGTTCTTTCGTGAATTTGTGTAAAATGATTCTAAGGAGTATCGCCATGAATGACATTCTCGACCTGAAAAAAGCCATAGAAAAAGGAAACCATGCACGGGGACTCGTCTACATCAAAGACAAGCCGGAAATGCGATCTGGGAAACGCAATGATTACATGAATGGTTTTTTCCATCTCAAGGAAAAAGATTACCCTTTTAAAGTCTGGGAAAGCGACGTTTACGACATCATCCTCGAATATGGAACGGGAATTTACGTCGTCGAAACAGTCGGTTCCGAGTTTCGCGGTGCCTATCTCACCGTTACAGACATCGATCTTTATCCCGGCACAACTGTCACTCAAGATGACTTCTTAGTCGGCATTCCGCGATATAAACTGGAACAGATGCTGGCAGATGTCGCTGCCGAATTGATGCAGCGAGGCACAACAGAAAAGTGTTGGAATCTGGTCGACTATACACTTCGACATGAGGCACTAGAAGACCGGTTTATGGTGGAAGGCGCCGCCATTAAACATCACGATAACATCGTCGGAGGACTGGCTAATCACACAATTAAAATGCTCCGAATTCTCTCGGCACTTTTGGTCAACAATCCTCCGCTTGTTGAAAGCGCAGATCTTCTGACGTATTCCATCTTTATGCACGATATCGGAAAAGTTTTTGAATACCGCGATCTTTCGACATCCGAATATTGGTATGCTAACCATCGCGTCCGCGGGATCGAGTTTTTGAGTCATCTTAAAGATGAAATACTCGTTCGCTACGATGAGGAATTTTACCGTCAGGTTCAATCCGTTATTGCTGGCCATCATGGATTATACGGAGATCACCCGACCACCGTGGCTGCAACAATTGTCCATTATATCGACGTGCTCGAAAGTCAGACGACAGAACTGATATCCCAGCAGCAGGCAGCGCCTGGCGATCGCCTCCGCCATCCGGATTTCGGATTCCTTCAAATGATCCCGCTGGCAGAAGAATCAGATGATCCTGCTATTACA